>JBNKYQ010000143.1:0-7885 GCA_050300975.1 Kordiimonas sp. | reverse complement strand
GGTCCAGGATCGGGTACTGGCGTGGTACCAGGCGGATGTTGCCATCTTCCTGTACCAGCTTCATCACGGACGGGAAGTGCCGGCGACAGAAGCCGCAGCGGTAATCAAAGAACTCAACGATAGTCACGTCGCCGTTCGGATTGCCAAGAACAGGCGCGCCTTCCTCATTTTCAAGGAACTCGCGGTACATCTTGACCGCAGGCAACATCTGGGACACCAACTGGCGGCGCTGCAGTTCGCGGATCGCCTTGACGACAATCTCAGGGTTTTCCATCAGATAGTCTTCAAGGACACGCTCGATCTTGGCGCGCTCGGCGGGATCGATGTCTGTGTCCTGGGCCTGTACGCCAAAAGTGCCTATGAAGGGCAGGGTGGCGGCCAGGGCAACCGTAATCGGGGTAATCTTCACTGAGTAATATCCTGTTGGTGGGAAGCAACCCGCCTACGGCGCTGCTGCTGTTGTTGTTGTTTTCTGAACTTTTCTGCGGCTTCTTCGGACACGTAAAGAATGTCCTGGGCACGGAGCCATTCGGGTGTGCCTGTCTTGAAGCCTTCCATGGCGCGCTGCGCATGCATTACGGCCATCATGGGATTGCCGCCGGAATAGAAGCGTTCTGCGGTTGCGAGGCTGGCTTCCGCGTCACGGCCCATCCAGCTGTAGGCCTTGGCCAGATTGAACCAGGCGAAACTGTTGCCTTGGTCTTCCCGGGTGGCAGCCTCAAGAATAGGGATCGCGCGGTCCATCAGCGCCTTGTCCTCAAGCGATACCATCGCCTGGCCAAGCGCTGTTGCGATCAGGGGCTCATGGGGCGCCAGGTCAACAGCCTTCTGGAAGACGGGCAGGCTGTCACGCACACGGCCGTTTTCAAACAGGATCTGGCCCATGATTTCATAGAAATAGGGGTTGTTGGGCTCGGCTTCCACAAGGGCGCGGGCTTCGCCAAGCGCCAGGTCCCATTCAAGCGACTTATGATAGGCATAGACGCGGGCATAGCGCGCCGAGATCGAGGTGTCGCTTGGGGGATATTTCCTCAGTGTCTGGCGCGGATCATAGAGATAGCCCAGAAGCTTGGCCTTCAGGCGCTGGAACTTTTCTTCAAGCACGGGGTTGGCTGGCTCTTTAAAGTGCGGGTTCTTCTCAACCGCTTCCTGCAGCTGCAGGATACGGGTGCGGTTAAGGGGGTGAGAGCGCACATAGGGGTCCTGCCGCACTTGCGCTAGGATTTCCTGGTCACGCAGCTTGTCGAAAAAGCGGATCATGCCATCGCCGGAAATGCCGGATTCTTCCAGATAGCGGGCGCCAGCGAGGTCCGCCTCGCTTTCCTGGCCGCGGCTGTAGGCAAGGAACTGGCCCTGGGCCATGGATTGCCCGGCCATCATGATGCCCATGCCAGCATCCGCGCCACCCGCAAGGATGGCGGCAGCGCCCAGAACCATCGACAGGATCGATGTGGTGCCGGCGTTGGCGTAAGCCTCGCCGGTTCTGATCCGGTGGCCACAGGCAATGTGGCAGGTTTCGTGGGCGATCACCCCAAGGAATTCGGTGACATCGTCAGCTTCGAGAATCAGCCCTGAATGGATGAAGATATTCTGTCCGCCGGTGACGAAGGCGTTAATGGAGTTTTCATGCAGGAGATACATATGCACCGACGCCGGTGTCAGCCCGGCAGCCCGGAAAATGGGATCAGACGCTTCATGAAGGAATGCCTCGGTTTCCGCGTCCCTGAGGATCGACTGCGCGCGGGCGGGCGACAGGGGGAAGGCCAGCAGAAAAACGGCAAGGGCTATGAAATGTTTTGAGAAACGTCGCAACAAAAGTCTCCAAGTTTCGGACCACGCTATGGGGTGGCGGCTTAATCGTCAATGAACATCCACTGACAACGCCGTGAGCACGACGACCCCTATCTTGGCGATCTATATGAAAAAGGCGGCGAAGCTATGGCCTCGCCGCCTTTTGTCACATCTTTCAGGCCTTATCCAAACGTACGTTGCCACCAACCTTTACGTTTCGGACCGCCTTCGCCCTCTGTTGTTGCTGGGCTGACTGCCTGGTCACCACCGTCGGACGATACAGAGATTTTCTGTACAGGCTTGTCCTCAGGCTTTGGGGCAGGCTTGGCTTTCGCCGCTGGCTTCGCCCGTGCAGGTTTTGCCGCAGCATCGTCCTTTGCATCGTCCTTGGCTTCCGGTTTTGCTTCTGCCTGGGCTTGTGCCTTGCCGTCCGCTTTTGGCGCAGCTTTGCGCGTACGGCGTTTCGGCTTTTCTTCAGCATCAGCGGTAGCAGCGGCTTCGGCTACTGGCTTGGCATCAGCCGCTGGGGCTTCTGCGTCAGCCTTCTTGCGTGTCCGCGTGCGGCGCTTCGGTTTTTCTTCAGCCGCTGCTTCAGCTTCCGGCTTGGCATCAGCTTCAGCCGCAGGGGCTTCTGCATCAGCTTTCTTGCGGGTGCGTGTACGGCGCTTCGGTTTTTCTTCAGCTGCAGCTTCAGCTTCCGGCTTGGCATCAGCTTCAACCGCTGGGGCTTCTGCTTCTGGCTTTTTGCGGGTGCGTGTACGGCGCTTCGGTTTTTCTTCAGCGTCGGCTGCAACAGCGGCTTCCGCTTCAGGTTTGGCATCTGCTTCGGCCGCAGGAGCGTCGGCATCAACTTTTTTGCGGGTACGCGTGCGGCGCTTCGGCTTTTCTTCCGTCTTGGCTTCAGCAGTATCAGCTGTGGCTTCCGCCGCTTCAGCTGGCCGGTCTTCAGCAGATGCATCAGCCGGTGCCGGTGCTTCGTCGCCTTCAGCGCCAGCTGCCCGGTCATCCCGGCCCCGACGGCGGCGACCGCCACGGCTGCCACGACGACGGCGCGGCTTGCCATCCCGGTTTTCGTCTTGGTGTTCGTCGTCAGCGCGCTGCTCTTCGGCCTGTTCGCCGTCTTCCTGAGCCTCGCCATTCTGCGCCTGTGCGTCCATTTCCTGACCGTCCTGGGCGCGATCACCCCGACGACGACGGCGACGACGGCGGCGCTTGCGGCGCGGCTTGTCATCCTCGGACTGGTCATCGTCATGCGCGGCCTGTGGGCGTGCAGCTTCCTGCTTGACCTCAGGCTCAACCATCATGCTTTCTGCCGTTACAGCCGTGTCCGCTGGGGTTTCCGTCTTGGAACCCGGGGTAATGGCTTCGCGCGTGATTTCGGTCTCGGACGCGCCGAAGGATGGCGACGCCGTGACTTCGATGGTGAAATCGTAGCGGGATTCGAGTTCCGTCAGCATGCTGCGCTTTTTGTTCAGCAGGTAGATGGAGACCTCTGGGCTCGCAGTAACGCGAACAATCGAACTACGGCCACGGATGCCTTCTTCTTCAAGCTGGCGCAGAACCATGAGCGACGCGGATTCGACAGAGCGAACGATACCGGTGCCTGAACAGTGCGGGCATGTTTCCATGCTGACTTCCAGCAGGTTCGGACGCAGCCGCTGGCGCGACATTTCCATCAGACCGAAAGAAGAGATGCGGCCCACCTGGATGCGCGCACGGTCAGACTTCAGAACGTCTTTCATGCGGCGCTCAACGGCGCGGTTGTTGTTGCGTTCTTCCATATCGATGAAGTCGATCACCACAAGGCCGGCCATGTCGCGCAGGCGAAGCTGGCGTGCAACTTCCTCAGCGGCTTCAAGGTTGGTCTTGAGGGCGGTTTCTTCGATATTATGCTCACGCGTCGAGCGGCCCGAGTTGACGTCGATGGAAATCAGCGCCTCGGTCGGGTTGATCACGATATAGCCGCCAGACCTCAGCTGAACCACCGGCTGGAACATGGCCTCAAGGTGGTTTTCCACCTGATAGCGATGGAACAGCGGAATACGGTCCTTATAGTGCTGAACCTTCTTGGCGTGGCTTGGCATCAGGAGCTTCATGAAGTCCTTGGCCGCGCGGTAGCCTTCTTCGCCTTCCACCAGAATCTCGTCCACTTCACGAGTGTAGAGATCGCGGATGGTGCGTTTGATCAGGTTGCCTTCCTCGTAAACGAGGGTAGGGGCAACAGATTCGAGCGTCTTCTCGCGGATGCCGTTCCACAGGCGCATCATATATTCATAGTCACGCTTGATTTCGGTCTTGGTGCGCTTCATGCCCGCGGTGCGAACGATCAGGCCCATTTCCTCAGGCACCTCCAGATCCGAAATCATCTTCTTCAGACGCTTGCGGTCAGTGGCGCTGGAAATCTTGCGGCTGATACCGCCAGAATGGGTCGAGTTCGGCATCAGCACGCAGTAGCGGCCAGCCAGCGACAGGTAAGTGGTGAGCGCAGCGCCCTTGTTGCCGCGCTCTTCCTTCACAACCTGAACGAGGAGTACCTGGCGACGTTTGATCACTTCCTGGATATTATATTTGCGCTTGAGAGCCTTCAGGCCACGTCGGCGAGCCGCAGCTTCTTCGATCTCTGCGTCTTTTTCTTCTTCGTCACCATCCTGGATCTCGGTCTCGTCGCCATCTTCGTTGGCTTCGCCAGCCTTGGCACCCGCAACCGTGTCTTCCGGCTCGATTTCTGCCGCAACAGCTTGCGTTTCTTCGGCCAGGATCTGCTCGCGGTCTTCAACCGGGATCTGATAATAGTCTGGATGGATTTCGCTGAAGGCGAGGAAGCCATGGCGGTTGCCGCCATATTCAACAAAAGCAGCCTGCAGGGAAGGCTCGACGCGGGTTACGCGTGCAAGATAGATATTCCCTTTAAGTTGGCGTCTTGTTGCTGATTCGTAGTCAAATTCCTCTACGCGGCTACCTTTAATAACTGTAACGCGTGTCTCCTCTGGGTGACGCGCGTCGATAAGCATTCTTGTCGACATATAATTGTTCTCCGGACTGGCTGCCGCGCAGGCACGCCCTCTTTAAGAAGGGGGGCGCAGGCAGGGTCCAATGGGTATGATTTTACTGTAGGAGTGGAGTAGGCAGTCCCCGGACAGGTGTCGACCAAAGCAGAACGCCGCCGCGCACCCATGGGTGTACGACGTGAAAAGTGTGTTTTCGATGCGCAAAGCCAGTTGGCCATTGCCGGTTCATGTCCTTGTTTGACCTTGGGTCCGATGGCGATCTCTATTGAAAGAGTGAGACCACGAGAGCGTTCCTTCAAGGCCGCGACCTGCCGCAATGAAGCGGCCGATCGATAAACTCGCATGGCTAAAATAGTGAAAGCGCGCATGCTTTACAATCGAAATTGTTCCATCCCGGCAATAAAACTGTATAAGCAGAGGGCAAGGGATGGGATTTGTTTCTCTTGAGCGATTAAGCCGTTATTCATACTATGGTGGACATAGTCACTGTTAGAAGAGCTGTTTTTCGGGGAAGAGTGTGGTTTTGCGTCGCCTACAGTTGCTGTTTCTGGTCCTGAGCTTTGCGCTCGGCGGGAGCAGTGCTCTTTTTGCAAAAGATATCGATATTTCCGGGATCCGGTTTGGCCAGAACGGCAATGTGACCCGGTTTGTCCTGGATGTGTCCGAGAAAGCCAATCCCAGCATTTTCCTGCTTGCCGATCCCTACAGGGTCGTGATCGACCTGCCGGAGGCCGATTGGCGCACCAGCGATAAGGTCACAGGCGCCGGTGCAATTGAAGGCTTCAGGCACGGCCTGTTCGCCCCCGGTATTTACCGTATCGTCTTGGATCTCAAGGCCCCGGCTGTGGTCAAGAACAGTTTCCATCTGGCGCCCAAGGGCGGCTACGGCCACCGTCTGGTGATTGATCTTGAAAGCGCATCCCGCACCCAGTTCCTTGCGGCTGTGAAAAACAGCAAGACTTCCCGCCCGGTCATGGTGTCGAAAGCCACGCCAGATGTGGTTAGTCCACGCAGGAGCGTGACCGGAAAGCGCATCATTGTGATCGATGCGGGCCACGGTGGGCCCGATCCTGGCAACCTGGGTGTTATTGGTGTGCACGAGAAAGTTATCGTTCTCGCGATTGCCCGGGCCGTTCGGGACGAACTGAAGGCAACAGGGCGCTATGACGTGCGCATGACCCGAGACCGCGACATCTTTTGGCCGGTGCGGGAACGCTTCCGTATCGCGCGGCGTCACGGAGCGGACCTCTTTATAAGTATTCACGCGGATTCCATCAGCAAGCCGAATGTGTCCGGGGCCAGCGTCTATAACCTGTCGGAAACCGCGTCGGACAAGGAAGCTGCCCGACTGGCAGCGCGCGAGAACAAGTCTGACGTGATCGCGGGCGTGAACCTTGATCAGGCGGACGACGAAGTGTCTTCAATCCTGATTGACCTGGCGCAGCGCGAAACGATGAATTTCTCGGCCCAGTTCGCGGCCATCCTGGTATCGGAACTGGAGCGCGATGTGCCGATGCTGAAACGTGGGCACCGGTTTGCAAACCTGGGCGTCTTGAAGGCGCCAGACGTGCCGTCTGTGCTTCTGGAGGCAGGCTACCTGACCAACAAGCAGAATGCCCGCTTCCTCAACAGCCGCGATGGTCAGCGCCGTATCGCCAAGGCCGTGCGCCGGGCGATCGACCGCTATTTCGAACAAATGGTAGCGCTGGGCCGCTAATTGCCTTATCTGCGTCACATTCTGTTGCCATCTATGGCATGGGACATTTTATGCATTTTTACCTGCGTATAGCAGGTGCTTGAGACGACATGGCTGACACGGACAAGACACAGAAGGATACGACAGGCAAGGTCGCGCAGAAGGTCAAGAAACCTCTGTGGCGCCGTTTGCTGAAGTATGGCCTGATTTTAGGCGCCGTGGGCACGGTGTCTGTTGGCATCCTGATTGTCTGGGCCATCATCTATTATGGCCGTGACCTGCCGGATTACCGCCAGTTGGCGCAATATGAGCCTGCGGTTGTCACCCGGGTTCACGCCGGTGACGGCAGCCTGCTGACAGAATATGCAAGCAAGCCGCGGGTGTTCGTGCCGATCAACGCGGTGCCAGACCAGTTGATCCATGCTTTCATGTCTGCCGAGGACAAGAATTTCTACGAGCATAACGGCCTTGATTACATGGGCATGGTGCGGGGCAATATCCGCAATATTGCGAACGTGGTCCGGGGGCGGCCTTTGCAGGGTGGATCAACCATCACCCAACAGGTGGCGCGAACCTTCCTGTTGACGCTGGACCAGAAGCTGGACCGCAAGATCAAGGAAATGATCCTGACGCTCAGGATCGAACGTGCCTTTTCGAAGGACCATATCCTTGAGCTTTATCTGAATGAGATCAACTTCGGTAACCGCTCCTACGGCGTGGCGGCTGCTGCACAGAACTATTTCAACAAGGCGCTGAATGAGCTGACCGTCTCGCAGATGGCGTTCCTGGCGGCGCTGCCGAAAGCCCCACACAATTACCACCCAGTGAGGCACAAGGAGCGGGCAGTCGGGCGGCGGAACTGGGTGCTGTCGCGTATGCATTTGCTGGGCTACATCACAGAGGAAGAATACCAGGAAGCCATTGCCGAGGACCTTGTGATGGCCACCGAGACCGACCAGGCCCGTTTTGAAGCCGCACATTTTGAAGAAGAAGTCCGCCGCCGGGTAGGGCGCATGTATGGCACCAAGCAGCTTTATGAAGGCGGCTTGTCTGTTCGTACGTCGCTGGAGCCACGGTTGCAGGCGATCGCCGAGCGCACGCTCAGGGACGGGTTGGTGGCCTATGACCGCCGCCACGGCTGGCGCGGCCCGATCAGTAACATTGTGATCAACGATGGCTGGGTCAAGGCGCTGAAAGAGGTCAAAAAGCCGCTCGGGTACCAGGAATGGCAGCTGGCCGCGGTGCAGGAAGTGCGCGCAGACGGGGCCGTGATCGGCCTCAAGGATGGCAGCTACGGCTTTATCCCCTTCAAAGAGATCGAGTGGGCCCGTGCCTGGCGCGAAGGCGAGACCCTCGGCCCAAGCGTCAAGGACCCGGCTCAGGTGCTGAC
>JBNKYQ010000142.1:0-7964 GCA_050300975.1 Kordiimonas sp. | reverse complement strand
GCTTGAGCTTCCTGAGGAAGTCTTCTTCCTCTTCATTGAGGCGCGTGGGGGCAAACGGGTTGTCTTCACCGAACAGCTTCAGGGATTCGGTCTCATGGCGCACAAGGTGTACAATCATCATGTTGCGCACTGAGGCTGCAGCCCCGAGCCGTTTCAGCGCCCAGCGGTAAAGCGCCCTCGCCCGCAAAACGCCATAGACATAATCAGAGATGGCGCGCTTGTCCTTCGAGCCCGCATAGCGGCGGGCCCGGAAGAACTTGGTGACCAATACGTCCGCGGGTGCGGCTTTGGCCGCCATTTTCTCCTCAATCTCGGTGAGGAGCTCAATGGCGGCGGTAAGACGCGCGGCGGGCTGCATCAGGTCGCCAGCCTATTTCGATGGATAGTTCGGGGATTCACGCGTGATCGTCACATCATGTACGTGGCTTTCCTTCAGCCCCGAGTTGGTGATGCGAACAAACTGCGCTTTTTCGTGCATTTCCGGGATGGTCTTGGAACCCGTGTAGCCCATGGACGCACGAAGGCCACCAACCAGCTGGTGCAGTACGGCAGCAGATGGGCCCTTATACGGCACCTGGCCTTCTACGCCTTCTGGAACCAGCTTCAGCGTGTCCTTGACGTCATCCTGGAAGTAGCGGTCAGCGGAGCCGCGCGCCATGGCGCCAACGCTGCCCATACCGCGATAAGCCTTGTAAGACCGGCCCTGGTAAAGGAAAACTTCACCCGGCGCTTCTTCGGTACCGGCGAGCAGAGAGCCCACCATACAGGCGTTTGCGCCGGCCGCGATGGCCTTGGCAACGTCACCTGATGTCCTGAGGCCACCGTCAGCGATGATTGGAATACCCTGCGCGGAAGCCACTTTGGCAACGTCTGCCACAGCCGTCAGCTGCGGCACGCCAACACCGGCCACGATCCGCGTCGTGCAGATGGAACCTGGGCCAATGCCAACCTTGATGCAGTCTGCGCCCGCGTCAATCAGCGCCTTGGCGGCTTCGGCGGTCGCGACGTTACCAGCAACAAGCTGGACGTTGCCGAACGCTTTCTTGATCTTGGCGACCTGCTCAATCACGCGTGATGAGTGGCCATGGGCCGTGTCCAGCACGATAAGGTCACACTCTGCGTCTGCCAGCATGCCGGCGCGCTCAAAGCCCTTGTCGCCCACCGTGGTGGCGGCAGCCACGCGCAGGCGGCCTTTGCTGTCCTTGGCGGCGTTCGGGTTGGCGACAGCCTTCTCAAGGTCCTTCACGGTAATAAGGCCGACACAGCGGTAAGCGTCATCAACAACGATCAGTTTCTCGATGCGGTGCGTGTGGAACAGGCGCTTGGCTTCATCGAAGGACACACCTTCGTTCACGGTCACCACATCGCGGGTCATCAGCTCGGATACCGGCTGTTCCATGTTGGTGGCGAAGCGCACATCGCGGTTTGTCAGAATACCGACAAGTTTCTTGGGGCCAACAGCGCCGTTGCCGCGCTCAACCACCGGAATGCCGGAGATTTTATGCTGCGTCATCAGGCGCATGGCTGCGGCCAGGGTCTCGTCCGGGTGCATTGTCACCGGGTTGACCACCATGCCGCTCTCGAATTTCTTCACCTGGCGGACCATTTCGGCCTGCTCTTCTTCGGTCATATTCCGGTGCAGAACACCAACACCGCCCGCCTGTGCCATGGCGATCGCCATCGGGGATTCGGTTACGGTATCCATCGCCGCGGATAGAAGCGGCAGGTTCAGTTCGATTGATTTGGTGATTTTGGTACGAACGTCTACCTGCGCAGGCATGACATCACTGGCTGCCGGTACAAGAAGAACATCATCAAAAGTAAGGCCGAGGCGAATATCCATTAGGGCGATCCTGCTTTCACTGTGGGCGCTTTGTGCGCGCTTTGGGGGCCAAAATTTGCCCCGCCGGATTAAGATATTCGCCGTTCAATACCCCGAAGGCCGCCCAAAAATCAATGTTAAACTTTGCCGCAGGGAAAATGAGTGGAAAACTATTCGGAATCCGCCTCTTTCCGGCCCTTGAAGCCGGTCGCTACAACGAACCATTCCTTGGAATCCTGCCGGCTTGACGGCGGCTTGGCGTGCTTGACGCTGGTGAAGTGCTTGTTGAGCGCCAGCATCAGGTCGTTGTCTGCCCCGCCCTGCAACACCTTGGCGACAAACGTGCCGCCCGGCGCCAATACCTTGACGGCGAAATCGAGCGCCGCTTCACAAAGCGCCATGGTGCGGATCTGGTCCGTCTGCCGGTGCCCGGTGGCCGAGTTGGCCATGTCCGACAGCACAAGGTCTGCCGGACCGTCAAGCGCATCCATCAGGCGCTTTTCGGCGTCTTCGGCCAGGAAATCCATCACCCAGATGTCGGCGCCCTGGATGGGCTCCACTTCCTGCAGGTCGATGCCGATGATCTGGGCGTCGTCCTTCAGCTCTTCGGTCAGCACCTGAGTCCAACCGCCTGGGGCGCAACCGAGGTCAACCACACGCTTAACACCCTTGAAGAGATTATAGCGGTCCGCCAGTTCCTTGATCTTGAAGGCCGCGCGGCTGCGGTATCCCAGGCGCTGGGCCTCGGCCACATAGGGGTCATTCAGCTGGCGCTGCAGCCAGCGGGTCGAGGAGTTCTTGCGGCCACGCGCCGTCTTGACGCGTACCTTGGCACCGCGCGCCCGGCTACGGGTATTCGATTGCTTGTTCCAGCCACTAGCCATTCTTCTCTACCCTCTTTTGTGTCCTGTCGCCGCTTGGGTAAAGCGGCCGCGCCCGCCTTGGCGGTTGTTCCATCTGCATCAGGCCGCGCAAAATACCCTCGCGGATACCCCGGTCCGCCACCCGAAGGCTTGGGACCTTCCACATGCCGAGGATCGCCTCAAGGATAGCACAGCCTGCCACCACAAGGTCAGCCCTTTCAGGACCAATACAAACCTGTGCCGCGCGTTCTTCGTGGGTCATGGTGGCCACACGGCGCGACAGCGCGTGAATATCCTGGGATTTCATCCAGGCGCCATCCACCTTTTCGCGGATATAGCGCGGAAGATTGAGATGCAGGCTTGCAAGTGTCGTCACGGTGCCTGACGTTCCCAGGAACTGGGTCTTCCTTTTCCTGACAATGCCAGACACCTGGTGCGCGTCCTCAAAGGCCTGCAGGTGATCGACAACCAGCTTGACCATTTTGTCGTAATGTTCGATCGGCAGGGTCTCGCCCGGACGACCAAAACTTTCCGAAAGGTTCACCACACCCCACGGGATGGACATCCAGCCGGAAATTTCGGTGCGCTGGCCCGGATGCACCCGCACCCAGATAAGCTCCGTCGAGCCGCCGCCGATATCGAACACAAGCGCGTTCCGGTTGCCCGGCGCAATCAAGGACTGGCAGCCCATGACAGCAAGCCGCGCTTCTTCCCCTGCCGAGATGACATCCAGGTTGATCCCGGTCTCGCGCTTGACGCGGGCAATGAATTCGTCCGAATTTTCGGCCACGCGGCAGGCCTCTGTCGCCACATGGCGCATGCAGGTGACACCCCGGCGCGCGATTTTCTCAGCGCAAACCTTCAGGGCTTCGATCGTGCGGTCCATGGCTTCGTCAGAGAGCCGGTTGTTGGAGGATACACCCTCCCCCAGCCGTACAATGCGGGAGAAGGCATCAATCACGCGGAAACCGCCGCGCGTTGGCCTTGCGATCAGCAGGCGGCAATTGTTGGTGCCCAGGTCGATGGCGCTATAGACGCCGCGCAGCGGTCGCTCGGACTGGCGCACCATCGGCTTTTTGCCGGATGAGTTGGGTGATGAATTGGCGTGCACGGGCCCGTCCGCCTGGTGACCAGACTTGACTGGTTGGACAGCCTGCTCCCTGCCCTGGGCTTTTGCCTGGGCTGGTGCTTGCGCTTTGTCCTGGCCCTTTGCCCCGCGCTTGCGGCGGCGTGGGCGGCGTTTTTTGCCGGAATTCTTCTGTTGGTGCTCGGCCTGGCTTCCCGCGTTTGGAGTGCCTGGCCCGGCCCCGGCCGTTGGGGCCTGTGGGTCTACTGACATAATGTTTCTCTTGTTATCTTTTTTTTCACAGGCGCCAGCCTTATCAAGAGGCTTCAGCAGCGCTGCTCACTTGCCTCATCTTTAGCACCAGCCTGCGCTGCCGCGCAATAAATTTCAGATGTAACAATTTCGCTAAATTATTTTTGTTCCGTTTTTGTTCTTGACGTCCGTGAGTGGGAACGTTAAAAGAACAAAATAAGAACGGAGGACATTATGCCTGGCTTTGAACATCTGCTTATTCTGTTGCTGTTTATCCTGATCGGCGGGCTCGGCATGGCCGCGATGCAAGACGGTGCTGGTGTGATGTGGCGCCATGTACGCAAGCAGCTACCCAAGGCCCCTCGCCCACGGGTTCAGCCACAGGCCCGCATCCCGGACCCCCTGTTCTTTCAGCGCTGAGCTGAACAACGGACCCGCTGAGACAAGCCAACACGGCGAGATACTGCCGGCTTGCGAGCATAAAAAAACCGCCTGCGTGTTCCACGAGGCGGGTTTCCCGAAAATAGATTTCCCAAAACAGATTTCAGGGCGACTTAATAAGAGGCGCGGCGAACAATCCACAATGTGGTTGAAGCACCGCGCCTAATCCGAGCGAACCCCCAGGTGTGCCCGGCCTTCTCATCAGTGGCTGCCAAATCCGTGGGCGCCTAAAGATTGATCTTACCTCCCCAGATGGATCAATCTCGAACTGAATTCGATGAAGGTTGCAGCATCCGACAGGATTTGGCCGGTTCTGTCAAGGTGGCTTGATCAAATTTTGCGTCTTTTTTTACGAAAGATATAAAAAAGCCGCCGTTTGGCGTGAAAACGGCGGCTCATTTCAACATCAGTTGAGGGATGGAAGCGCTACTTGAGCGGCTCCCCCTGGTATTCCGACACGCGGCAATATTGCTCGCCCCCGACTGCACGAATGTTTTCGCACAGCAGTTCCGCATCTTCTTCCCGCTCCAGCGGGCCGACGATCAGGCGCAGAAACGTACCAATCCCTTCCTGGTTCTGGGTGTAGATACGAGGGCTCAGGCCATCCAGCTGGCTTGAGAACGCCCGGTAAAGCGCTGACCAACCGCTGTCCACCTGGTCCTTGGACCGGTAGGACGCCAGATGCGCGCCATAATAGGTGCGGCCGTCATCTTGTGCTGTGTTGGTCGCGGGCGTGCCACTGTCGATCGTGCCAGTCTGGACGTCTGCGCCGGTCTGGGACGTGCCCGTTGGTGCCGTCTGTGTATTGTCGACAGCTGGCTGGGACGTCGCCTGGGGCTGTGTTGAGGCTGGTTGCGGCTGTTGCTGTGTCTTCGCAGGTGCCTTCGTCTGGTAGGCAGCATTCCTGTCCAGCATTTCAACTGAGAACAGGCGGTTCTCCAGCGACTTGATTTCCGTACGAACGCTGGACACATCGTTCCGCACCCGGCGGAGCGCTGCTTCGGTCTCTGGATCTTTCTGCAGGGACGCAAGCTTTTGCTGCATGGAGGACAGCGCCTGGTCCTGGTTTCTGACATGCTTCACCAAGTCCACATACAGGCGCTCAAGCGCGTTGAAGCGGTCCTTGAGGTCTCGGTTATCTTCGGAAACGCCCTCGACGCTGCGCTCGAGCGTTACTTGGCGCGCTTCAACGAGGACATCATCGCCCTGCCAAAGATCGCCGGTACCGCCACACGCGCTGGTCAACAGCGCCAGGCAGGCAACAATTGCCCCTTTCCTGGGAAATACTGTGGGTGCGCTAAGTCCCTGTGTCATGATCACGCCTTTCTACACATTGCTTTTCACCTTTATTTTCAAAGGCTAAGCTGCATCCATGCCTCACTTGGCAGTCTCTTTCAGCAGATGAATATGCAAAGGGAGTGCCAATAAGGGCCGCAGGGACAATCATATCACGATTGGGCGGTAGGCGCAGCCTGGGTCGAGTTAGCCCAGGCGCTTTTGCTTGCGGCGGCGTTCGTATGCCACATAGGAGAACGGCATGCTCGACAGATAGCCGATGGCGATGGCAATCAGTACAATCCAGGTACGAACAAAAAGCCCCGCAATCACAATGCCGATGATCAGCATCACAGGCACGAACCAGGCCTTGGGCACACGGAAGGCTTTCAGCGAAATGGTCGGGATGGTCGACACCATCAAGACCGCCACAACAACGGCATAGGCCGCAACCACCAGGCCGTAATTCTGGACCGTCACAGCGCCCTGGGCAAAATCAATGATCAGCGGCATCAGAAGAAGCGTCGCGCCCGCCGGTGCTGGCACACCGGTCAGGAAACCAAGGCGTTTGCGGGGCTCTTCCTCGTCATCCAGCTTGGCGTTGAAGCGCGCGAGCCTCAGCGCCATGGAAATGGCGTAGATGAGCGCAACAGCCCAACCCAGGCGGTCGAGGCCTTCGAGCACCCACAGGTACAGGATCACGGCCGGTGCCACGCCGAAAGAGACAACGTCAGAGAGCGAATCCAGCTCAGCACCGAACCGGCTGGTGCTTTTCAGCAGCCGGGCCACTGTGCCGTCCAGCCCGTCAAAGATGCCGGCCAGCAGGATGGCGAAAACCGCCAACTCCCACTTGCCCGCCAAGGCAAACTTGATCGACGTCAGCCCGGACATGAATGCCATGAGCGTCACAACGTTCGGCAGGATTGTCCTGATCGAAATCTTCTTGAACAACAGTGCCTGCTTGTCACCACCCATGGCGTGCTCCCCGCTTCCTGATCTTACTTGTCAGCGCTGGCAGCTTTGCGGCGACCTGCCGCCTTGCGGGCGATGATGGTCTCGCCACCAATCATGGTCTGGCCCACGGCAACTGTGGGTTGCTGGCCCTTGTCCAGATAGATATCCGTGCGGCTGCCGAAGCGGATCAGGCCGAAGCGCTCGCCGCGTTCAACCGTCTGGCCGACTTCCAGATCACACAGGATGCGCCGAGCCACGAGCCCTGCCACTTGTGCAAAGGCGATGTCATGGCCGTCTTCGGTTTTCATGCGAATCAACTGGCGTTCGTTCTCTTCGCTGGCTTCCTCGGCCGCCGCGTTCAGGAACTTGCCGGGAACGTAGGCCACATTCGTCACCTCACCCGCCGCAGGCGCGCGGTTTACGTGAACGTTGAAGACCGACAGGAAAATAGAAATGCGCGTGCGCGGCTCGTCACCCATGCCGAGTTCGGCAGGCGGCGTTGCTTCCATCACGAGACACACGGTGCCGTCTGCCGGGCTCACGAGAACGCCCTTCTCGTCTGGCACCACGCGCTCAGGATCGCGGAAGAAATAAAGGCACCATGCCGTCAGGATCAAACCGGCCCAGCCAAGCGGCTCTGACACGAAAAACAGGCCAACAGACACGGCAAAGAAGATGGCCACAAACATGTGCCCTTCCTTGTTGATCGGCGTCATCACTACATCCATAGCCTTCATTGGCGGCAACCTTCTTCTTTTTATAGGTAAATTTGGCACACACTGGCGATTTGAAGCCCCCACGTCAAGTCTGACGACCTGCGCCTGCGGCTTTCGGCATAGCGCCAAAAAAAAAATCTTGTCCCTGCGGGGCGGATACAGCAAAAGAAATGTCTGGCCTTTAACGGTTGTTTAAGCCCGCCCGGCGATGCTGTTCACACGGCAGCTGGCATGTGGCAGAGCCAAGCAATCTGGCCGTGAGGTAACCAAGTAAACTGGCGTGTTTGGAAACGGGGCAACATGAAACTTCACGAATCGCTGCAGAAGGTCAAAGGGCACCTTGAGAGCCTCGATGATCCGGCATTCGACCAGCTTGAGTTCGACTGGGAAGGCATCAAATTTCATGCGACAGCGGATACTGGTGCCGGTGGCGCCGGGCTGATCAAACTGCGCGCCGGCGGCCCGTGGCTGGACCTGACGGCCCTGCACTACCACCACGAAACGCAGCCCATGCCAAATCCACTCAGCCGCCTGACCCACCACCTGCCCAAACCACTCCTGAGCGGCGGAGTCGT
>JBNKYQ010000141.1:0-7974 GCA_050300975.1 Kordiimonas sp. | reverse complement strand
CCAAACGTCGCCCCCCACACTCCCCGCGAACCCCGGCAGAAGAGGAAAAGACCGATGCTGACCAATGATATTCTAAACGCCCTCAAGGGTTATACCGCCAACATGCAGAAGGACATAACGTTCGTGCTGCAGACCGGCGAGCATGCAAAGCGGCAGGAGCTCAAGGATTTCCTGACGTCCATCGCGTCCGCTTCCGACCGTCTGGCGTTCGAGGAGCGGGACGCGAATGGCGTGCTGAGAAGCCCTATCAGCTTCCTGTTGGAAGTGGACGGCGCCGACAGTGGCGTGCGCTTTTCCGGTATCCCCGGTGGGCATGAATTCAACTCGCTTGTTCTGGCGATCCTGCATCTTTCTGGCACGCCCATCAAGCTGGATGACACGCTGCGGAACATGATCGCGGGCATCGCCGACAAGCTGGATTTCCAGGTATATGTCAGCCTGAGCTGCCACAACTGCCCTGATGTGGTGCAGTCTCTGAACCAATTTGCGGCGATCAACGACGCGATCAGCACAGAAATGATCGATGGTGGCCTGTATCCTGATCTGGTGGCCAGGAACAATATCCAGGGCGTGCCCACGGTGCTGTTAAATGGCAAGCCGTTCGCAACCGGTAAGATCGACACCTCCGTGATTGTGTCCAAGCTTCTGGAAGCTTATCCGGGCATCAAGGACGCCAAAGTCGCGCCGACCGAGAAGCTGCCTGTGCAGGACGTGACGGTTGTGGGCGGTGGCCCGGCGGGCGTCAGCGCCGCTATCTATGCCGCGCGCAAGGGCCTCAAGGTGACCATGATCGCCGAACGTTTCGGTGGGCAGGTCAAGGACACCATGGGCATCGAGAACCTGATTTCAGTCTCGAAGACCACGGGGCCTGAGCTCGCGGGTGCCCTGATGGCGCACCTCAATGACTATGAGGTGACACTTAAGGAACACGTGCGTGTTGAAAGCGTGGAAAAGGGCAGGGTCAAGAAACTGACGCTGACTTCCGGTGAGGTGATTGAAACCCGGACGCTTATCGTGTCCACAGGCGCCCAGTGGCGCAAGCTTGGCGTGCCGGGTGAGGAAGAGAACATCGGCCAGGGCGTAGCTTATTGCCCGCACTGTGACGGCCCCTTCTTCAAGGGCAAGGATGTGGCTGTGATCGGCGGTGGCAACTCGGGCATCGAAGCGGCGCTGGACCTGGCCGGGATCGTGAAATCGGTCACCGTGTTCGAATTCCTGCCGGAACTCAAGGCAGATCAGGTGCTGGTGAATGAAGCCATGAAGCGCGACAACATCACCATCATCAAGAATGCTGCCACGAAGGAAATCACGGCCGCAGACGGCAAGGTCACGGGCCTCGCGTATCAGGACCGTGAAAGCGGTGACGTGAAGCAGTGGGACGGCGCGGGCGTGTTCATCCAGATTGGCCTAGTGCCGAACAGCGGCTTCCTTGAGGGCGTGGTTGACCTGTCACGGTATGGTGAGGTGATCATCAACGAAAAGGGTGAAACCTCTGAGCCCGGCATCTTCGCCTGTGGTGACGTGACCACCGTGCCCTACAAGCAGATTGTCATTGCAATGGGCGAAGGGGCGAAGGCATCGCTTGCGGCCTTTGAGCACCTTATGCTCAGCCAGGATGAACAGCTGGCAGCATAAAATATACGGGGTCCAGAATAGGTATTCTGGGCCCCAACCCTTTAATGGATGGCGGAATTCTGCGCGCATTTATGGTTAACCAAAGTAAAATTGCAATTTACTAAAATTTAAGGCAAAATCCCGGCTTCGTGGGGCGAATTGGAATAGTAATGGGAATGTTGGGAGATAACATGATGTTCAGTAAAGGCCGGGTGGCCGCTTTGGTTATTGGAGTTGCAGTTGGGTCGACTGGCGCGTTCGCTGGTGACGCCGCAGCCGTTTCTTATGAAGGTACTTGCCTTGCACCGATCGCTGCATACAAAGACGGCCTGCCATCGATTGAAGGCGCGTCTGAAATGTCTGCTGACCAGCAGATCGTTGCGACAACTGATATGTTCCGCACGGTTCTGGCGGCATTCGCAGAAGTTCAAGCCTGCCATCAGGGTCTCGTAGACCAGGAAGGCGCTGACGAGAAGTTCGCAGCCCTCTATGCCGGCACGCGTGAAACCAGCCGTGTGTTCGAGCAGGTCCAGGGCGAATTTGAATCCAAGATCGAAGAAATGTCTGCTTCTGCACTGTCAGGCATGGCACCAGCTGCTGGCGAAGGCGCTGAAGCCGATGTTGCAGCTGAAGCGCAGACCTTCAATACCATGGAAATCCTGATGGACTCCTACATGGTTCTGGAGCGCAGCCAGGAACTTGGCAAGAAACTTCTGAAAGTGTCTGGCTAAGCCAAGAGATTTCTCTCAGACAAGATGGAAGCCCGCCTTTCTGGCGGGCTTTTTCTATGAGGTGGACCTGCTGGCTGTCATCAGTGAAAGGTCTCTATCGGCTTGACGAAAGTCAGCACGACGGAAGCCAAGGCTGCGAAGGTTTTCTGCGATCATCAAGGCCTCGTTGGTCTCCCCAACGCTCATATAGGCCTTCATCAGCTCAAAGCGTACGATAGGGTGGCTTTGCCGCCATTTTGGCGCGAAGCGCGAGATCATCTGGAGGTGCAGCGATCGGGCCAGGTCAGCTTTTCCCTGTAGTTCGGCCAGTTCGGCGCGGGCATTTGCGTGCACAGACAACATCTTCCTGCCATAGGTGGAATGCAGTAGCCGCGCTGGCGTTTCTTCTATTTGCCGGACAACCTGCTCCATCAGGTCCGCCGCTTCCGACAGGCGATCCTGTCTGGCAATGGCAAGAGCCTCAAGCGTCATTGAGGCGAGAATCCAGCTTTTCGTGTCGGATGCTTCCAGGGAATGCTCATACTGGGCCGCCATGCCTTGGGATGCTTTC
Organism: Kordiimonas sp.; assembly: GCA_050300975.1. Lineage (GTDB taxonomy): Bacteria > Pseudomonadota > Alphaproteobacteria > Sphingomonadales > Kordiimonadaceae > Kordiimonas. Next base: position 5,079 of record JBNKYQ010000141.1, on the reverse strand, counting down.
GCGAACGCCTTCTCGGCCGCGGGCCAGTTGTCCGCTGCCATCATCACCTGGCCGCGTACCATCTCGGCGCGGAAGACCATAGTCTGATACCGATAATTTTCCTCGTCTCCGGTCAACAGGTCTTGCAGGTTTTCTTGCCCTGTAGCGAGGGCATCAAGAGCCTTCCTGCTCTGGCCTGCGTGCAGCAAAAGCTCAGCAAGTTCGTTGTGGAAGCGATAGTAGAGCAGCTTGTATATTTTGTGGTCCGGCGTGAGAGACTGGCGCTCGAGGTAGGTGTCCAGGCATTTTTGGCGCGAAGCAATGGCGACTGACAATGGTTCCGTGAATTCCTGAATGAGAGAAAGGTGGTGGTATCCACCGTCAACATTGTCCAGCCGACGGTGGGTGTTGACGTTTCTCGGCAGTTGACCAACGGCAATCCGGATCGCCAGACCTTCCTTGACGAACTCATAGGCCTTTTCCGGCTTCTGCAATGCATGCATATATACCCAGGCAAGATCGATAAGGGCATTGCCAATCGCAGCCCTGTCGTCAGGGTGTCTGTCTGGCTGTAACGCGTACGTACGCTCCGCGGCGGCTATTCTTTCTTCGATCAGGGTGCGCGCAGCGTCATAGTCTCCGGCCAGCAGTTTAAGATCACTCAGAAGCTTCAATGTGTAGATATGGGTCAGTAACAGGCTTGTGTTCTGAGGATGGCTTTCCAGGACATTCAAGGTCGCCGCTCTGAGGTCCTCCAGCCGCTCCGCTATGGACTCATAGTCTCCGGTAAAGATGCGGGCGCGGGACAGCATGGCAAGGCCACGCACCTTGCGTGCGATCTCGGCCGGGCCCATGTCCGGGCTGTTCTGGCCGTCATAGTGATCGAGGACGCGGGAAGACATGGCCTTCAGGAGGTCAGCATGTCCCCGCTGCCAAAGTTGTTGGCCAAGATCGTCGACGATATATTGGATCAGGCTTTCGGCTTCATCCTGCTGTCGTCGGGCGTGGGCGAGGGCCTCCTCGGCCTTTTTTGATGCCAGGTACGCCTGCGTTGCCAGTGTGGTTGTCAGCAGCATGCCAGCGGTAGCGGCGAAAATGAAGCTCCACAGCCGACGCTGGCGTCGCTGCAGATCACGCCTCATCAGGGTGTCGAGGTTAACGCCTAAAATGCCGGCAACAACCTTGAGGAGGGCCATTTTCTTGCCGTCGCCCTTGGCCCGTGCGTCCGCAGCAAGGGGTACGCCATAGGGTGTGCTGGTCTCCCGACTGTGATCGAGAAGGGCTTTGGGGAAACATTCCAGCGCTGGGTCGAGGCCACGGGCCTCCGCGCGCGGCTCGCCGTCCTTGATGATATAAAAAATGTGCTCGTCGCCACGCATCTGGCGGAACAGTTCAATTTCCTGGTTTACGCCATAGGAATGAACAGCATTGGGAGAGCAGACAACCAGAAGCGTCTGGCTTTGCTCCAGGGCTTCCTGGATTTTCGCATCAAGGCAGGAGCCAGCCGCGAGTTCTTCCCGGTCGCGGAAGATGCGGGTCAGTTTGGAGGGGACAGTCCCATTTGTGCCTTCGGTGCCCACAAGGTGACGGGGAACCCGGTATGCCTCCAGCGCCCTGAGAAGCCAGCGTGCCCACTTGTCGTCCTTGTGGCTATAGGAGACAAAGGCTGTGTAGGTGGTATGTTCTGCCAAGATTCCGTTTCAACGGCGTTTCCGCCTCGACCCCCCAGTCAAACTCAGCGGCACACTCAGCGGATAATCTTGACGCTCTTGGGATCGATGATCCGGTACAGCATGGCTGGCCTGTGGGCACCGCGCGAGAATTTCTTGCCTGTTTCCTCGATCAGATTGAGGGACAGCATCCACTTGCGGAAATTCCGTTTGTCGAGTTCACGTCCGATCGCCTGCTCATAGACTGTCTGCAACTGGGACAGGGTGAACTCATCCGGCATGAACTGCAGGCCGATGGTAGAATATTCCATCTTGGCCGACAGCCGTTCACGCGCGACACGAATGATTTCCTGGTGGTCAAACCCAAGCTCTGGCAATTTCTCGACGGGGAACCACTGGGCTTCTTCCGCATCGGTGCCGGCTGAAAGTTCCATATTCTCGGAAGGCGTCAACGTGTAGTAGGCAACGCTGATAACCCTCTCGCGAGGATCCCGGTCAGGCTTGCCAAAGGTGTAGAGCTGCTCAAGATAGACACCGGACAATCCGGCTTCTTCCTCAAGTTCCCGTTTCGCACATTCGTCCAGGCTTTCTTCCATACGGACAAATCCACCAGGGAGGGCCCACGACCCCTTGAACGGGTCCATGCCCCTTTTGATCAAGAGGAGGTTCAGTTTGGCGTCCCGAACGGTGAAGATGACGATGTCAGTCGTTACCGCCGGATGGGGATATTCGTAGGTGTAAGTCATTCTTCTTCGTGTTCCTAAAACACATTAATTATTATGGGCTTACTCAAAAACTCTTATTCTGGGTAACAAAAAAACTATGTTGTCACTAGTATCAGATTTTCGCCACATGAATACAGTTTTTGTCAAACGGCATATATTTTCCCGTTGGCAGCGATATTTTGTTTTCATGCCCTTGAGTTTCCTCTAAAGCTCTCAGGGTAGCTCGATAACATCAAGTGTTTTGTTGGGCTTTTGCCAAAATTCCATGATGGTACTTGACCCGCCTGCCGATTTGGGTTGGTATCGCATTTACGTAATTTCTTAAGGGTTTTAAACGGAGGGGTAGTATGTCGCTAATGCAGCTAGAAACCATCACGGGGCTGTTTCGCGGGAAAGAGTTGAACGAAGCCGACAAAAAAGAGGCAATCCGGGAAGCTCTGTTCATGACCCTGTCGCGCGCTACCGCAGCAGACAGCAACGTTGCCGGACTTGAAGTCTCAAGCGTCCAGAAAATTTTGAAAGACACCGTCGGTGAAGACGTGAGCGAAAAGGACATCCGCGTAGCGGCCAACTCGGCACTCTACAAGGAAGGCTCCTTGGAGAAGGTTCTGGGCAAGCTTGCAGGCAAGGTTGACGTGTCAGAGCGGTGCTCCATCGTCTCCGCACTTGCTGAAGTTCTGAAAGCGGACGGGCGGGTCAGCCCGTTTGAGGTTGAGTTCTTCAACGGTGTTGTTAAAGCGCTGGGGCTGAGCCACGCGGACGTTGTCGGCCTGGAATAAGGCTGAAGGATATGGCGCCTTGCGCCGGGAAGAGGCGGGCTTTTGCCCGCCTTTTTTATTTGTGGTGGTATTGTCAGGCCTCTGCCGCCATCACCGCGTCAATACCGGCTTTGGCGATATCAACAATAGCATCCACGTCGTCGCGGTTCAGCGTAAGCGGTGGCGACAGGGCCAGCGAATTCATCGTCGGAAGCGGGCGGATCACCAGGCCGCGCCGGTAACAGTCCTCTGAAATCCTGGCCGCCAGCTTGCGGGCGGGATCAAGGAATGTCTTGCTGGATGCGTCTTCCATCAGCTGGATCGCGGCCACAAGGCCGGCGCCGCGAATTTCACCTACGTGGGCGTGTCCCTTGAAGGCGTCACGCAGGCGGTCATGGAAATAGGCGCCTGTGGTGGCCGCATTTTCAACCAGCTTTTCCCGCTTCATGATCTCCAGCACCTTCAGCGCAACTGCTGCGCCCACCGGGTGGCCGCTATAGGTATAGCCGTGGGAAAAGCCGCCGAGTTCCTTTGAAGCTGTCCGCATCACGTCGTGAATCTCGCGGCTGATAAAGGCTGCCGACATGGGAAAGATACCAGCGGTCAGCCCCTTGGCGGTGGCCATCATGTCAGGTTTGATACCGTACAGGCCTGACCCGAAATTGTGGCCTGTCCGGCCATAGCCGCACACCACTTCATCGGCGATGATCAGGATGTCGTTGCGTCGGCAGATATCCTGCACGCCTTGCCAGTAGCCCTTGGGCGGTGTCACCACGCCGCCAGCGCCCATGATGGGCTCGCCGATGAAGGCGGCGATGGTGTCTGCGCCTTCTTCCTCAATCAGCCGCTCCAGTCGGGCCAGTAGGCGGGCGGTGAAGGCGGCTTCGTCTTCGCCTTCCTCGGCCTGGCTGTAAAAATGAGGGAAGTCTGTGTGCTTGACGAAATCAAGCGGCAGGCCGAAGGCCTTGTGGAACCCCTTAAGGCCCGTCAGGCTTGCCGTGGAAATGGACGTGCCGTGATAGGCCTGCCAGCGTGAGATGATCTTGCGCTTTTCCGGCTTGCCGCGCACGGCGTTATATTGCCATGCGATTTTCACCAGCGTGTCGTTGGCGTCTGAGCCGGAGCACCCGAAGAATACGTGGCTCAGGCCTTCAGGTGCCATCGCCATTAGCTCCTCTGCAAGCGCTTCCTGCGTGGTATTGGTGTGGCCGCCGAAAGTGTGGAAATAGTCGAGGTCAAGCGTAGCGTCCCGCATGGCGTCTGCGATCTCTACCCGGCCATGGCCGACGTTCGCGCACCAGAGGCCAGCGATGCCGTCGATCACTTTGTGGCCATCGGCGTCGGTTACATGGATGCCCTTCGCGCCCGTGATTTTGCGCGGGCCGTCGGCTTCAAGGGCGCAGATTGAGGTCGCGGGGTGAAGAATCTTCTGTGTGTGAATCTTTTGCTGGCTTTGCCCGGCAATGTCGTGCATTTTGCTCACCCTATATTGATTTTCTTGGCTCTATGGAACCATAGGCACGCCAGAATGAAATAGGGAAGTTTAGGGGCAAGACCCCATTAATTGCGGAAATTGGGCCGGGCGCCGCATGAACTGCGGAAGTAATAATGGCCCATCCGCGACGGGAGAAAACACAGCATGAAGCTTGATCGGATCAACCTGAATATCCTGGCCTGCCTGCAGGAAAATGGCCGCATTACCAATCAGGAACTCGCCGATAAGGTTGCCCTGTCGCCAAGCGCGTGCCTGACCCGCACCCGGCGGCTTGAGGAAGAAGGCTATGTTACCAGCTACCGGGCGGACGTAGCGCTGGACAAGATCGGCCCCGTGCTTTCAGCCTTCATGGAAGTGACGCTCGAAAGCCATTTCCCGGATGATTTCAAGAAGTTCGATGCCTATATTGCGTCAAAGGAAGAGATTGTTTCCGCCTACATGCTGGGCGCAAC
>JBNKYQ010000140.1:0-8112 GCA_050300975.1 Kordiimonas sp. | reverse complement strand
GAGCTTGGGCATGAAGCTTGGGGCGGCAGCCACGCCTGCTCAGTGGTTTGTTGACTTGTAGCTTCAGATTGTTACTTTTCGGCGCACATGCTGCTTTATCACAGCATTTAGGTCCAGCCTTTTGTAAGGCGGCCTCATTAAATTCATATGCGAACGTTGGTTTATCTCATGACGACTTCCCCTGTCCAGCCAGAAATCCTGAACCCGGATGCCCGGACGGGGCTGATTATCCTGTGCGATCACGCCAGCAATTTCGTGCCAGAGGGCTTCGATAACCTGGGGCTCGAAGACGATGTGTTCGGCCAGCATGTGGCCTATGACCTGGGCGCCGCCGCCGTCACCCGCAAGATGTGCGAGCTGATGGGTGGGGCCGCCGTGCTGGCGCCCGTCACCCGACTGTTGATAGACTGCAACCGCGAGCCGGACAGCGACACCCTGGTGCCGCGCGTGAGCGACGGTATCATGGTGCCCGCGAACCAGGATTTGCCCGCAAGCGCTGTTGAGGCCCGCAAGCGGGACTATTACACCCCCTTCCATGACGCCTGCGCAGAGCTTGTAGAGGCACATCTGGATGCGGGCATTGTGCCGCTGGTTGCCGGGATGCACAGCTTTACGCCTGTGATGAATGGCGAAAAGCGTCCCTGGCACGCGGGGTTCCTGTGGAACAAGGACCCGCGGCTGGCGCAGGCCATGATTGGCCTGATGGAGCGCGAGACCGACCTGGTGGTGGGCGACAATGAGCCCTATACCGGGCGGCATCTCTATTACACCATGCAGCGCCACGGCGCCGACCACGGGCTACCGCAGACCACAATTGAAATCAGGCAGGACCTTTTGGAGAAGCCTTCGATGGTGGACGAATGGGCGGCCCTGATGGCTGACTTGCTCGACGAATGCATGGGCCGGGAAGACCTGACAACACGAAAATACTATCCGTAAAGGGAGAAGAATGATGACAGACGAGACGAAAGCCACAGAGATCGAAGCCGCGGTATTCCGCCGCCTCCTGAAGCATTTCCAGGCCCGCACCGACGTGCAGAACATCGACCTGATGGGCTATGGCGGCTTCTGCCGCAATTGCCTTTATAAATGGTACGCAGAGGAAGCGGGCGCACTGGGCGTGGACATGCCCATTGAAGACGCGCAGGAAGCCATCTACGGCATGCCGTACGCGGACTATAAGGAAAAGTTCCAGACCCCGGCGACAGACGAGCAGATGCGCCGCATGGACATCAGCGTAGCGAAGAACAAGCTGGCGCAGGCTCAGGACTAATTCTTGCGCGCAGGCAGAATCACGATTGAACGGCGGCGCGCTCAGGGCTAAAGTGCGCGCCGAATCCAAGGCCCAAAAGGGGCCGATATTATAGATCAGGGAGTTGAGCCACATGGTACAGGCTGGCGGAGTAGCAGGCGAACAGCTGCGGTCATTCATTGAGCGTATCGAGCGTCTGGAAGAAGAGAAAAAAGGCATCGCGGAAGACATCAAGGAAGTTTACGCAGGCGCCAAGGCTGTTGGTTTCGACACCAAGGTGATGCGCAAGGTGATCGCGATCCGCAAGATGGACCAGGCAGACCGGCAGGAGCAGGAAGCGCTTCTGGATGTATACCTGCACGCCATTGAAGGCGGCCAGCAGATCCGCGCAACGGCCGACGTTCTGGCTGACCCGGAAGAAGAGGCCGGCGAAGAATAAGCCTTGCTTGCCCGATGGGGTAGCACAGGAAAATCCGAAAAGGCGCTGGTTTCAGCGCCTTTTTCTTTGGTCGGTTTATTCTTTGGCTTGCGCTAATTCTGCGTCGCGCGCCAGCACCTTCTGCCAGATTTGGTCGAGGCCTTCGATCTTGAGGTCGAAGACATCCCTAAGCGTGCTCCGGTAGTCATCAAGATCAGTGATGGTGCGCTTAAAGCTTCTGTCCGCGCGGATGGTCTTCAACACGCGCCCGCGCATCACCTCAAGCCGGTCGGGGAAATGGCGCTGGCACAGGGCATTCTGTACAAAGGGCGAGTCCGGGGAGCTCTGCAGATAGTCGCACTTTTCCGCTAGCAAGGCCCTGTCTGCCGGGTTTTCAGTGAAATCGAAGGAAGCCGCCGCCCCTTCCGGGTGGTTATGCAGGCGCCACCAGTCGGCGTCCAGTTTCTCAAGGCTGAATTGCCAGTGCCGCTGCTTGAAGGGGCCTTCGGTCAGGACGGCGGGTTCCACCATGCCGTCGCCAAAGCCCACATCGGCCAGATAGCGAGCGCCGTCAAGGTCCACCAAAAGCGCCAGATGGTTGCCGACGATCCAGTCGCCGACCAGCGCCCGCCGCACACCCGCCGCAACCGGCGTGACGGCAAAGCCGATCTCAGCTAGCGCCCAACCCATCAGGCCATTCATTTCATAGCACCAGCCACCCCGCCCACGGCGGATGATCTTGTCATAGGCATCCGGCACGGCAATGCCGATGGGTAGACCAGCCTGAACGTCCAGATTTTCATAGGGGATTGTGTCGCTGTGCAGGCGGTGGATGCGCTTGAACGTCTCAAGATCAACCTGCGGTTTTCCATTGAATCCAATACGTTTCAGATAGGCGTCCAGCTGCATTCCAGCCCTCACATAAATTGGTTTTGGCGCAAAAGAAAATGGACTCATGCGGCCAGCCTTGGCAAGCTGAAAACCGGTGGGGAAGTAATCTGGACAGTGAGTAGCTTTATAGTGACAGCGTTACCTCATCCGCATTCCGAACTCTTGACTTACTATCGTAAGCTCGTTGCCGATGCAGGTGGCAAGGTGCCCGAGCGTGCGGCTGTCAGGCCCGCTGACATCAAACCCCTGCTGCCCTGGATTGCGATGGCGGAACGGCAGGGGCCGCTTCATCTGGTGCCAACCATTATCGGTAGTGCGGTGGATGAGGTCCTACAGGCCAGCTTCACAGGCATAAATCTGTTTGAATATTGGGAAGAAGAAATGTTCGAACCCATGGACGCCTTCTATTCCAACATCACCGATGTGCCCTGCGGCGGTTACAATGTGCGCACGCTGGCAGGGCAAAACGGCCTTCAGCGTCTCTACCACAGTTCCATGTATCCGCTTAAAGGGCGCAGCGGCAAGATCGATCGGCTGGTGGGTATCATCTCTGTGTCACAGAAAGAACCTCTGCTGACCGAATTCGGCACGCCTGGGGATATCAAGACCCTGGATGTGGCACATATCGATTATATCGACATCGGCTTTGGCGTGCCCGACGCCGTTTGAACCGTGCCACCTTTCGCGGTAAAATAGGGCATGTTCACCAACAGGACAGACGCCGGAACGCAGCTTGCAGACCGCCTTCAGGCCTATGAGGAGCGGGACGCCCTTGTGATTGGCTTGCCGCGCGGCGGTGTGCCCGTGGCGCTTGAAGTTGCCAGGGCGCTTGCGGCGCCACTTGATATCCTGCAGGTGCGCAAGGTGGGTGCGCCCGGCCAGCCGGAGCTGGCGGCTGCAGCGGTCGCAGAAGGCAACCCGCCGCACATGGTACGGAACAGGGAAATCATCACTTTCTTCGATATCTCCGACGCCTATCTGGAAACCACCGCTGCCGACATGCTGGAGGCCATGGCCAAACGCCGGCTGGAGCTGGGCGCAGGCGAAGGGCCCATGAATGTGCGCGGCCGAACTGTGATCCTGGTGGATGACGGTATCGCCACAGGGGCTACCGCCAAGGCCGCGATTGAGGCCATCCGCGCGGGCGGTGCCGCGCAGATCTGCCTTGCTGTTCCCGTGGCGCCGCCAGAGACGGTTTTGGAAATGCGGAGGCTTGCGGACGATGTTGTCTGCCTTGAGACACCCGAATATTTCCGCGCGGTGGGGGCACACTACCGGGATTTTGATCAGGTCAGCACGGCTGAAGTCGCGGATATTCTGGGAAGCTACCGGGCGGGTTAGGCGTTGGTGTGGTCTTCAAAGTGCCTCAGCTTTTCAGGCAGGTAGGCATCGGCCGTGGTGACATCCTCGGGCCTGCCGGTGGTCAGCAGGCGGATGTGTCCCGATCCGCTTTCCTGGAAGTCCGGATGCCGCGCCAGATAGTCTTTCAGTGACTTGGCAACAATGTCCGGCTGCGAGAGAAGTTCTGTAGCAGTAGGCAGCGCCGCCCGGAAATAGTCCCGCACCAGCGGGAAATGGGTGCAGCCGAGAAACGCCGCGTCAGGCGCGGGCTCGTCTGCCAGCACTTCCGCGACAAACCCATCGATCAGGCCGCGCATGGGGGCGTCTCCCGCACCGCCCTCTATGGCGTCCACCAGGCCCGGGCAGGCCTTTTGGATCAGATTGACGTGTGGTGCGCGCTTGTTCACTTCATCAAGGTAAGACCCGCTTTCTACCGTCTTCCTGGTGGCAAACAGCAGGATAGAGCGGTCCTTCGGCTTGCCGCCATTCGGGTGTTCCTGGCTCCAGGGTACGCCGGTGAGCGATTCGACCATGGGTACAAGGACGCCAAGGATGCGCTTGTTCGGGTAGGCGGTGGGCAGCCAGTCCTGCTGCAGGGTCCGGAGCGCGATGGCCGCCGCCGTATTGCAGGCCAGGATGACAAGATCACAGCCCGCGCCAAACAGCGTCTCGACGCAGTCGCGCGTCATGTCCACGATCTGCTCGTTCGAACGGTGGCCATAGGGCGCGTTCGCATGGTCTCCCAGATACAGGAAATCCTGGTTCGGCATGGCTTCGTGCAGCGCTTCAAGGATGGTGAGCCCGCCTGAGCCAGAATCAAATACGCCAATCATCAGCGCGTACGCCCTTTGTTATGTGTCGAGACCGTATTCGGCTACTTTTCGATACAGCGTTGACCGGCCAATGCCAAGCCTTCGTGCAACTTCAGCCATCTTGCCGTCGTACCGCTCAAGCGCGCTGCGGATAATCTCCGCCTCCAGGTCCTCGAAACGCTTGATGTGGCCGTCAGGGCTGCTGAGCGCAAGCAGCATGCCGTCCGCCTGTGGCGTTTGTATGGCAGGGCCGAGCTCGGCTTGGGGCAGGGCGTGGTGTGGGTGGGGTTGCGTGGGAACAGTACCGGCCTGAGGCTGCAGGTGCGGGAAATCTGTGGGTGTCAGCACGTCACCGTCAGACAGGATCACCGCGCGAAAGAGCGCATTCTGAAGCTGCCGGATGTTGCCGGGCCAGTCGTAGTTTTCAAGAAGCCTTAGGGCTTCCATTGAAACCTGTTTGCGCGCCATGTCCTCCATGGCTGCGATCTGGTCCAGGAAATGTTCCGTCAGCGCTGGAATGTCGGTTTTGCGTTCCCGCAAGGGGGGCAGATGAATGGGGTAAACATTCAGCCTGTAGAACAGGTCTTCCCGGAAGGCGCCCGCGGCGACCCGCTCAGCCAGGTTTCGATTCGTTGCCGAAATAATCCGGATGTCAACCTTGATGGACTGCCGCCCGCCCACGGGGTCGATTTCCTTTTCCTGGATCGCGCGGAGCAGTTTCACCTGAACATCCAGGGGCAGTTCGCCGACCTCATCAAGGAACAGGGTGCCGCCATCGGCTTCCTGGAATTTACCGATGCGTTTCTCGGTCGCGCCCGTGAACGCGCCCTTCTCGTGACCGAACAGGATGCTTTCCACCAGGTTTTCCGGAATGGCGCCACAGTTCACGGCTACAAAGGGCGTGCCGCGCCGGTCGCTGGCATCATGGATGGCGTTGGCAAACACTTCCTTACCCACGCCGCTTTCGCCTTCAATCAGTACCGGGATCGCGGCCTTGGCGGCCTTCTTTGCAAGGTCTGTGGCGCGCTGCATGCTCTCCGACGTGCCGACAAGGGAGCGGAAGCCGGTGCCGGTGGCGCGGCCCGCCATCTGGTCGCGCATGGGGCCAATCTCGCCCACCAGCGAGCTGGTCTTCAGCGCAGCCTCAATGGCGGTGCGGATACGTTCGGCGCTCGCGGGCTTGACGATGAAATCGTTGGCGCCGGAGCGCATGGCGTCCACCACCGTCGCGATGGAGCTGTGGGCTGTGAGCATAACAACCGGAAGCGTCGGGAACTTGGGGCGAATGGAATTCAGGACCGCAATACCGTCCATGCCGGGCATCACAAGGTCCAGCAGCACAACATCAACCTTGGGGGCCGCGCGGTCCATAAGCCGGTCGATGGCTTCCTGGCCGCTCATGCACTTCTCAGCAACAAAATCCGCCCGCGTCACAATGCCTTCGAGGAGTGTGATCTGGGTGATTTCATCTTCAACAATGAGAACGCGTTCGTTTGCCACTTTATGCCCCTGCCGCCGAATCAAACTGTATCATTTCAGGACACTTGTTAACAAAGTGGTAATCATAAAATTTTAGCGATCTGCGGGAAAAGAAGAAATAATGTTGCTCAAAGATGCAATTGCGCTACCCTTCCGTTTCAAGGCTCTGGCAGCTCATAGGGGCAAACCAGAAATATAAGTTTCAAGTGCTGAAGTGCCTGTTTTGTTGTCTTTAAAAAGTTCAGGGAGAACTGCTTATGAAACTGGCGGTCCTTCGGGAGCGGCGAGACGCGGAAAAGCGCGTTGCGGCCAGCCCCGAAACAGTCAAGAAACTGATCGGCCTCGGGTTCGAGGTCATCATTGAGGCAGGCGCTGGCGTTGGCGCCTCCATTCCAGACAAACAGTTTGAAGATGCCGGCGCGACCATCGCCAAGGACCTGAAGGCCACGGTGAAGGATGCGGACGTCATCTTTTCCGTGCAGGGGCTTGAAGCGGAAGATGCCAAGCACGCGAAGAAGGGCGCGGCCCAGCTTGCCGTTCTGAACCCGTTCATTGAACGCGACCGGATAGATACCTATGCCAAGGCGGGCCTGATGGCTTTCGCCATGGAGTTTGTACCGCGGATCACACGGGCACAGTCTATGGACGTGCTGTCTTCCCAGTCGAACCTGGCGGGCTACAAGGCGGTGCTGGATGGCGCTGCCGAATTCGGCCGGGCTTTCCCCATGATGATGACGGCCGCCGGCACGGTGCCGCCCGCCCGTGTCATGGTGATGGGCGCTGGTGTTGCAGGGCTTCAGGCCATCGCTACCGCCAAGCGCCTCGGTGCGATCGTGAGCGCCACAGACGTGCGGCCTGCTGCCAAGGAACAGGTTGAAAGCCTGGGCGGCAAGTTCGTGATGGTGGAGGACGAGGAAACCGCGGCGGCTGAAACCGCAGGTGGCTACGCCAAGGAAATGTCTGACGAATATAAGGCCAAGCAGGCGGCGCTGATTGCTGAGACGTTGGCCAAGCAGGACATGGCCATCACCACAGCCCTCATCCCGGGCCGCCCGGCGCCGAAGCTGATCACCGAAGAGATGGTGAAAAGCATGAAGCCCGGCAGCGTGATCGTGGACCTGGCCGTCGAGATGGGCGGCAACTGCGAGCTTTCGGAACCCGGCGAGGTGGTGGAAGCGCATGGCGTCAAGATCGTGGGGCACCGGAACGTGCCGTCACGCCTGGCGGCTGACGCGTCCGCGCTTTATGCCCGCAACCTGGTTCATTTCATTACACCCATGGTGAAGGAGGGCGCACTCGCCTTCGACTTCGAGGATGAGATCATCCGCGAGTCCCTGGTCACCAAAGACGGCGCCGTTACAAACGAGCGCCTCAAGGGGGAGAATTAAGATGCATGACATCATCGTAAATCCGTTTATCCAGCAATTCTCGGTTTTCCTGCTGGCGATCTTCATTGGTTATTATGTTGTGTGGTCGGTGACGCCTGCGCTTCACACGCCGCTTATGAGCGTGACCAACGCCATCTCAAGCGTGATCATCGTGGGCGCGCTGATTGCCGCCGGGCCAGAGGGCATGTCGATTTCCAAGATCCTTGGGGCGATCGCCATCGGGCTTGCGGCCGTGAACATCTTTGGCGGCTTCGCGGTTGCGGCGCGCATGCTGTCCATGTACAAGAAAAAACAGAAATAAGGGGGACGATCCGTGTCAGCTAACTTTACGGCGCTCGCCTATCTGGTCTCCGCCATTCTTTTCGTTCTGGCGCTTCGCGGCCTGTCTTCACCGGACAGCTCCCGGCGCGGGAATATCATGGGCATGGCCGGTATGGCCATCGCCATCATCGTCACCATCCTGCGGCCCGACGTCCTCTCCTATGAGTGGATCATCGGCGGTATTGTGATCGGCGGTGCCATTGGTGCGCT
>JBNKYQ010000139.1:0-8114 GCA_050300975.1 Kordiimonas sp. | reverse complement strand
CCTCAAGCAGGCGGCGCTCAGGGGCGTGCAGGTGGACATTCTTGTGCCCGGCCAGAACAACCTGCCGCTATTTGCGCTGTCATCGCTTTCGGGCGCGCGGCAGCTGGTGCAGATCGGTTGTAACCTTTATCTGTCAGAGCCGCCCTTTGACCACACCAAGCTGATGGTGGTGGATGACGACTGGGTGCTGTTCGGGTCCTCGAACTGGGATGCCCGGTCGCTGAAGCTGAACTTCGAGTTTAACGTGGAATGCTATGACACAGCACTTGCCGCCACCATGACCGACTGGGTCAGGGACCGTATGTCCAGCGCCAAACCGATGACGCCAGATGATTTCAAGAAGAGGTCCACCTTCAAACGCGCCGTTGGCCGGGTGCTGTGGCTTCTGAGCCCGTATCTGTAGGGCTATTCACCCTTTGGCATGTAGTTGACGGCGCGTGCCTCCACGTCTGCCTTCAGCTTTTGTTCCAGCCCCAGCATGAACAGAACCTCGGCGATCAGGAAGGCGGGGGCGATGAACACCTGGGTCAAGTTATCGAACAGCGCCGGCTTGCGGCCTTCGAAAACATGGCCCGTGAACTGGATAACCCAGCCCACGATAAAGAGGACCGCAAAGCTTTTGACGGCAAACACGGTGCCCTCAAGCGCCATGATCTCAGCCAGATAGAGAAGTGCGCCATAAATCAGCGCGGCGATCGTGCCGATAAGCGGCGCATTGACGATATAATAGAGTAAAAGCACCCCGATCAGCACGGCGGCGAGCGTCACGCGCCCCACCTCCAGTGTCATCAGCGGCACGGTGCTGGTGAGCACCAAGAGCGAGAAGACAATCATCGGCACGCCTATATGGTGCGTGGCCTGGTTGCGGCCATCGCGGTGATAGGCCGAATACATAGCGAGTTGTTCCAGAAACCAGTTTTTCATGCGTGCCTCCCTCCCCAAGGATTTCATCTAAAATGGACCGAACCATATGGAAAGGCAAGCGGTACTGCCCTTCCCAAATGCGCTCCACGCCCTACTCTCTACTCAAACGAGGGAGGCCCCAAGATGAGCTACGAGACACTGATCTATGAACAGGACGGCCCAGTTGTGACCGTCACACTGAACCGGCCCGACCATATGAACAGCTTCACCCCCACCATGGGGCGGGAGATGGAAGAGGTACTCGACCGCGCGGATGCGGACGATAGCGTGCGCGCTGTGATCTTCACCGGTGCCGGGCGCGCCTTCTGCGCGGGCATGGACCTGTCCGCCGACGGCAATGTGTTTGGATTGGATGAAAGCATCGACCCCCTGTCACCCGAGATGGAGCGAAACCGCGACACGGGCGGGCGCGTCGTCCTCAGGATGTACCGCATGAAGAAACCGCTGATTGGCGCCATCAACGGCGCGAGCGTGGGCGTGGGCACCACCATGCAGCTGCCGATGGATGTGCGGATTGCATCGCCTTTCGCCAAGTTCGGTTTCGTGTTCGCCGAGCGCGGCATCACGCTGGAGAGCTGCGCCAGCTGGTTCCTGCCGCGTCTGGTGGGTATCTCCAAAGCCGCCGAATGGTCCTATTCGGGCCGGGTATTCAAGGCGGATGAAGCCCTCGCGGGCGGCTTGATTTCCGAAATCGTGGAACCTGATGCGCTGCTCGCGCGGGCGCGCGAGATCGCGGAAAGCTTCTCAGCCCGCACCAGCGCCATGTCGGTCGCGCTCAACCGCCAGCTCCTGTGGCGCATGATGGGCGCCAGCCACCCAATGGAAGCACACCGGCTTGAGAGCCGCACCATGCTGCACACCAGCATCCGCGACGGCAAGGAAGGGGTGCAAAGCTTCCTGGAGAAACGTGATCCGGACTTCAAAGACAGCGTGTCGGCGGGCCCGCCCGCCGGGTTTGACTGGGACGCCGAGCCCGACTTTTCCTGATCAGCCGGACGACAGACAAAAAAATGGGCGCCTCGAAGGGCGCCCAAGTTGGATAGGAAAAGTGAATTACTCAGCCGGTACCGCTGTCATGCGCAGCGTATCGGTTTCATCCTTTTCAATCAGGTTTGCGGCTTCCGTCAGCGCAACCTTGCGGGTGTCGAACCAGTGGGCTTCGGCCATGCCGGTTGCCACCTGGAGACCATCGATCACCGACCGCACATCAGCCGACGCGCCCACAAAGAACAGGCCTTTGCCTGCGTGGCGGGCGTCCTCGACGATGGTTTCCACAGCCTTGGCAGCCGAGAGGTCGAGGAACGGCACGCGGGTGAAATCCATGATCAGGATACGCGTGGCGCCATCGGCTTTTTCGCGCACATGGTGACCAAGATCAGCCGCCGCACCGAAGGAGAGCGGGCCGCCGAAGTCGAACAGGGAAACCCGGTCCTTCAGCGCGGTCAGAAGCTCGCGCTCCTCAGGGTCAACCACTTCGCGGTCGATCACCTGCAGGTTCTTGATCTGCTGCTCGGAGAGCTGCTTGATGAAGGCGAGAGCCGCCAGCACCACGCCCACTGCAACAGCAGTGATCAGGTCAACGAAAACAGTCAGGCCCAGAACAACGGCCATCAGCGCCAGATCCCATCGCGGACCCTTGTGGGCGCGCTTCAGGTAAGTCCAATCAATGATGTCGTAGCCCACCTTGATCAGAATGCCCGCAAGGGCCGCATGGGGAATAAGGCTGGCCACCGGTGCAAGCACCAGGGCGATGGCGAGAAGCACGATACTGTGCATCATGCCCGAAAGCTTGAACTGGCCACCGGAACGGATGTTCACAACTGTCCGCATGGTGGCGCCGGCACCTGGGACGGCACCAAAGAGACCCGCAACCGCGTTGCCGATACCCTGACCCACGAGTTCCTTGTTCGAATCATGGCGCGTGCGCGTCATGTTGTCGGCTACAAGGGAGGTCAAGAGGCTATCGATCGCGCCCAGCAGGGCCAAAAGAACCGCGGCTTCGATTACCACAAACAGCGAATCCTGCGAGAAGGCAGGCATTACGAAAGACGGCAAGCCCGTTGGCACATCACCCAGGATCGGTGCGCCGGAGAACATCACCGAAAGGCCAGTGGCAATCGCGAGCGCCGCAAGCGGAGCTGGAATCCACTTGCCCAGGTTTTTCGGCCAGAAGAACACAATGGCGAGTGTCAGCACACCGAGGCCGAGGGCCACCATGTTCGGGTCCATCACGGCGCCCGGCACCGCGGTGAAGGCCGGGATCGTGCCGCCGCCGTCAGGCTCGTGGCCGAACAGGCGGGAGAGCTGCAGCGCGATGATGATCACGCCGATGCCGCTCATGAAGCCCGAGACAACGGGATAAGGCACAAGCCGGATAAACTGCCCCAGCTTGAAGATACCGAACACGATCTGGAGGATACCCGCCAGCACAACGGCGGCAAACACCAGCGCCGGATCACCGGACAGGCTTGCGAACACACCGGCAAAAACAACAACCATCGGGCCAGTTGGACCCGATACGTTGCTGCCCGTGCCACCAAAAAGGGCCGCAAAAAAGCCAACAATGATGGCGCCGTACAGGCCCGCGATCGGGCCCGCGCCAGACGCCTCACCAAAGGCGAGCGCCAGCGGCAGCGCCACGATGCCGGTCGTCAGACCGCCCATCACGTCGCCGCGCAAATTGCTTGTAGGGATAAATTTCATTTTTCTTGTCCTGCTGTCTCTCTTTGAGACCGCCGCGTTACGCGACGGCCTTTTTATCTGCAAGCGCGGTAAAGCTGTCGGTCGCCGCGTCATAGGCATGCACTTCACCGTGGCCGATGTCATAAACCCAGCCATGCAGGGTGATCTTGCCTTCCGCGAGGCCCGCCGCAACGACAGGGTGGGTGCGAAGGTGCTGAAGCTGCAGCAGCACGTTTTCTTCCGTCACTGCCTTCAGGAAATCCTTGCCTTCGAGGTCCGGGTATTTGCGGCGCGCAACGGCAACGGCAGCGCGGCTGTGCGCCAGCCAGTTGGACACGTGCGGCAGTTCAGTCAGCGCCTCTGGGCTGATGGCCCCTTTCATGGCGCCGCAGTCCGTGTGACCACAAACCACAATGTCGGTCACGCCCAGAACCGCTACAGCGAACTCGATGGACGCCGTGTTGCCCCCAGTGTGGGTGCTGTGTGGCGGTACGATGTTGCCGGCATTGCGGCAGATGAACAGGTCGCCTGGTTCAGCCTGAGTGATCATGCCGGGGTCGATACGACTGTCGGCACAGGTGATCATCAGCACCTCTGGGCTCTGGCCAGATGCCAGGTCCGCAAACAGCTCTTTGCGCTCAGGGAAAACCTCGTGTTTGAACTTCAGCACGCCGTCAACAATTTTATCCATCATACTCTCCTGCGTTTCGGGGGCCACCACCCGGGGGGAAGGGGGTTGGGTGGTGGCAATAATTTCTCAGGCTTGGATGTATTCGTCGGAAAGTGATAATTCAATTGGCAGAATTTCATATTTAATGATAGATAATACCTATCACACAGATGAGGCGCCCATGGCAGAGATCGGATATCCAACGCTCAAACAGCTCATGTACCTGCAGGCCGTTGTGAAGGCGGGCAGCTTTCGGGGGGCGTCGCAGAAACTGGGAGTATCCCAACCCACCATCACGTCCCAGATCGCGGCGCTCGAGGAAACATTGGGCATGACGCTCCTTGAACGGTCGCGCTCGGGCACCATCCCGACAGCGGCGGGGCGCGACCTTATTCCGCACATCACCAATATCGAGTCTGAAGTGAACGGTATTCGCGAGCAGGCGCGATTCGCCAGTACCGGCGGCAGCGGTGTCCACCGGCTGGGCGTGCCGCCGACGCTTGGGCCCTATTTCCTGCCGGAAGTCCTGTCCAACATCCACGCTGCGGACCCGACGCTCAGGCTCTATGTCCGCGAGGCGACCCCGCGGGAGCTGGAAAACGGCCTTCTGGATGGGCGCTACGACCTGATCCTGACCACCATGCCTGTGGAAATCGGCGGGCTGGTGGTGGAGCCATTGTTTGGCGAGCCCTTCAAACTGTGCGCGCCACCGGATCATCCACTGGTCGGCAAAGGGAAAGTAGATGCCAGCGCAATCAAGGGGGAACGCCTGCTTGCGATCGAGGAACGCCACCGGCTGTTTGAACAGATGCAGGCCATGGCCAACCAGTTTGGCGCCCAGCTGATGCGCGATTATGAGGGCACAAGCCTTGATACTGTGCGGCAAATGATTGGCACCGGCTTTGGCCTTGCTTTCCTTCCTGCACTTTATATCCGCAGCGAGATCGCGCCGCGGGATGATGTGACAGTGCTTGAGCTGAGTGAGACCCCGTCGGACCGGGATGTGGTGCTGGCCTGGCGCCCGACGGCGGCAAAGCGACAGCTATACCGCACGCTCGCCAGCCAGATGCGAGGGATCTGCCGCGCCAAGCTGTCGGACTGCCTGCATGTAGCGCCGTCTTAGTCGGCTGCGGGCACCCCGGATGGCGGCAGATATTCATCATAGGCGGCAACCAACTGCTGGCCAATGCTGTTCAAGAGCGCCAGATGCTGGACAAATTTGCGCGCCGCCTTCTCTGCTGCCTGCTCGTCTTGCTGAATGTCGATGGTCAGGTCGGTATATTGGCGCATGAAGAAACGCGCATAATCCCGGTAATAGCCCTGCGTGTCATAAAGGCCCGCCAGGACAGTCACTTCATCCGCCGGCATACGGGCCAGCACTTCGGTGACCTTGGCCGACGTCCAGGCTGAATCGCTCAGTGCACTGGAGGATATCGCCAGATAGGGGCCAATCTTGTCAATCAGCGGGCCTGCACCCTCCACCCCGCCACGGGCCCGGATTGCCGCGGTGATGGCTTTCATGTTGCCCTCGTTCTGGCTGATGGAATCGACCAGTTCCAAACGGTTGGCGACAATTTCCAGCCGGATACGCTCCCGGGCGGCATCGGCCCGCTGCTGCAGCTCCATATTGTCGCGCCAGCTTTCCAGCCACAGGGCCAAAAGCACAGCGAACACTATGCCCGTCACCTCAAGCGCCGCTTCCTTCATGTTGAAGCGAGATTTCCCCTGAGTAGTCTCTTGAGTATTCTTCTGAGTAATCTTTTGGCCACTCATTGCCACCTCCCCGCATGATGCCTCGCAGGCAGCGTGACACGGGGCGTGCCGTTTGTCACGCCGTACGGCACCCGCAGACCGGCAACCCAAGTATGGATCGCGTCCGTTCAACAAAAAGACCGCTCGAACAGACAGTTTTTCTGTGCCGGGGGCTGCATTTTCAGGACAATTACTACTGATCCGATAAGTTTAGATGTCGATTAGTAAAAAAAATGAGGGCTTTATCGAATAGTTTTGCTAGATTGGCTCGACCAAGACCTTGGTGGGGGCATCAAGAAGCGCATGAGGCCGGATTCAGGACCTAAGGTCCTGTTTGTAGTGAACAACGTTTGGTAAAGCAGATATGGCTTTTTGGAAATTGATGCTCGCATCCGTGTGGCTTGCCCTCCTGACGCTGTCACAGCCCGGTCAGGCCGCCAATTCTCTGGAAATTGACGGCCTTCAGTCGGTGGTTGACGTAACCCCCTATCTGCACGTCCTTGAAGACCCGGCCCACCAATTTGGCCCAGACGACCTGCGCGACGGCCTGTTCAATGCCCGGTTCGAGCCCCTCTATCGGGGTGCCGCCAATTATGGCTTTTCAAAATCTGACTGGTGGGTGCGTTTCACCGTGAGGAACAGCGGCGACAAGGCCGACAAGGTTACGTTCAAGCTTGATTATCCGCTTCTGGACTATGTCGACGTGTGGGTCCTCTCGGGCAAGGAACAGGTACAAAGCTGGCAGACGGGTAACCGTCGGGCCTTCGGCACGCGCCCGATCCGCCACCGTGACTTCCTGTTCCCGCTGACGCTGTCAGGCGGCGAGGAGCAGACCGTCTATATGCGTGTGCGCACGGAAGGACCGGTGAACATCGGCCTGTCGCTCTATGGCCAACACACGCTGATGCCGAAAATCGAGCTTGAGTATCTGGCGTTCGGCGCCTATTTCGGTGGCTTCCTGCTGCTGGCGCTGAGCATTTCGCTTCTCTACCTGGTGGATCGCCAATTGGCGTTCCTCTACTATCTTACCTATATCCTGAGCTACAGCAGCTACATGATGGCCTTCAACGGCCTCGCATTCCAGTATCTGTGGCCTGACGCCCCGGAATTCGGCCAGATCAGCCGGCCTATCCTGTTGACGCTGTCGATCATATTCCTGTTGCAGTTCTCAAGGTCGCTTCTTGGCATCAAGCGCCTGTCGCCCATCCTACACAAGGCGGTTACCGGGCTGCAGCTGATCCTGCTGCCGATCCTCCTGTCTGTGCCTTTCATCGGATACGGGCCTCTGGTAATGCCGCTGGCCGTGCTGAACCTGGTGGCGCTTGGCCTGGTGCTGGCGATGGGTATTGTGGCCCATGTCCGGGGCGAAGCGGCTGCACGCTATTATCTGGTGGCATGGTCTGTCTTCCTGGTCGGGCTGCTCTTGTATCTCCTGAAGGTCTTTGGCCTGCTGCCGCACAATTTTATCACTCACTATGGCTTCCAGGTCGGGTCTTTCTTCGAATTCATCTTCCTGTCTGCCGCGCTGGGCGTCCGGGTGAAGCAACTGCGGTATCAGTCACATATCGACCCGCTAACGGGCCTTGCGAACCGTCGGCATTTCGACGAGGAACTGGAGGCGGAGTTTGACTTCAGCTCGCGCCCAGAAGCCGACCTGTCGCTTCTGGTGATCGATGTGGATAATTTCAAAACCTTCAATGATGAACACGGCCATGCCATGGGCGATCAGGTGCTGCGCGAATTGGGCCGCGTGTTCAAAACCCAGGTTCGGCGCCCTGGTTCCGCCTACCGTTATGGCGGTGAGGAATTCACAATCCTGCTGCCGCGCACGGACTGCGAAGACGCGGTGCTTCTTGCCGAACGGCTGCGGGATCATGTGGCCCTCGACATGACGTTCGGGAAGGTTTCCATCAGCGTTGGTGTGGTGAGCCGCCGCGACGGCAATTTCGCCTCCGCTGCCGACTTCTTGTATAGTGGTCGCGGATCAGTACCCGCGGTGCCTTCCCTGTTCACGGCCCCAACATGTGTGTGTTTGTCCAAAACTAAACGATCGGATAAGCTGATTAGATCATACGACGACATGAAC
>JBNKYQ010000138.1:0-8120 GCA_050300975.1 Kordiimonas sp. | reverse complement strand
TTTACGCATGGGATAGGTACCCGCCGGCGTCTTGCCGTCGCCTTCGCGCCCACGGTCCTGTGCGATCACGCCGTGTTTTCCGAGCGCACAAGAAGCTTCGAACATCGGGCCGGTCAGCCTGCCGCGGCGGCTGTCATCATGGTCCGGCGTGACGGTCCAGACGGCCATCAGAGGATATGACCTGTCTTGGCCTTCTTGGTGGCCAGATACTGTTCGTTATGCGGGTTCGTCGGGAATTTGTGCGCCACACGTTCCGTGACCGTCACCCCGAAGCGCTCCAGCCCCGCCACCTTGTCCGGGTTGTTGGTCATCAGGCGCACAGCCTTGAAGCCAAGCTGCTTCAGCATTTCTGCCGCCGGCGCAAACACGCGTTCGTCCACGTCAAACCCGAGGCGGGTGTTGGCATCGACCGTGTCATAGCCCTGGTCCTGCAGTGCATAGGCCTTGAGTTTGGAAATGAGGCCAATACCCCGCCCTTCCTGCGCCAGGTAAAGGAGCACGCCACCGCCCGCTTCCTCGATCGCCTTGATGGCGCCCCGAAGCTGCTCGCCGCAGTCGCACTTGAGGGACCCGAGAAGGTCACCCGTGAAGCATTCGCTGTGGATACGCATCAACACCGGGTCGTGCCGGTTCGGCTCGCCGATGATGATGGCGATATGCTCAATCCCGCCCGCCAGGGGACGGAAGGACACAAGGCGCGTGTTCTCGGCGCCCGCAAGCGGCACCCGCGCTGATGCTACCTGCCTCAGCGCTGCCGCCTGTGTGAAGTCCGCATTCAAAATTTCATCCGCAGCCACCGCCACCTGGTCGGGGAAGGCCTCGGGGCCCTCAACCTCTGCCGCCAACACAGCAGGCAAAAGCCGCGCCCACTTGACCATCTTGATCGCCGCCTCATCCAAATCCGTCGAGGGATGGCTCATACGCCGGTAAGGGCCCTTCAAAGGCGACGCCAGGTCAAGCGTCGGGTCCGCCAGCGCGACCATGTCTTCGGCCGTCATCCAAGTGGGGCGCTCCAGCCGCACCGCTGCCCAATCCTCACCCGCTACTTTCAAGCTCAGGGCCCGGTTGTTCGTCAGCATGACGAAACTGCCCCCCACCATCGCGTCAAAACGGGCAAGCGCGGGCGTGTTCGCGAGCTCAAGCGGCATCAGGAGAAGCGTGCGCATGCCCGACGTCACGACAACAGGCTGGCCGCGCCGAAGCTCGTCTGCCGCGCGCTCGAGGCGCAGAAGGGATTGGTCTGAAATGTTCATGCCCTTCATATAGCGGGTATTCTCCAAAAGTCAGCAGCCGCTTTTTGTCACAGCCTCGCGCGTCGATCAAACAAATGTGACCGGGCGTGATGGTACAAAGCGTTTCCACTTCTTATATAGGGCTGGTTATTGCATACTATGGCAAAATAATTTTACGCGCCGGAGGATTTTTGGAATGCCAACTCGCAAACTACTGCTTGTGGACGATGATGTAGATCTGCGGGAAGGTCTCGCGGACCAATTGGCCTTATGTGATGAGTTCACGACGGTCGAGAAAGGCGCCGCCTGCGAGACGCTTGAATTCCTCAAGGATAATCAGGTGGACATGATCATCCTTGACGTCGGCCTGCCGGATATGGACGGGCGTGAGCTCTGCAAACGTATCCGCAAATCCGGCATTTCTGTGCCGATCATCATGCTGACAGGCAACGTGTCGGATGCCGATACGGTGCTGGGGCTCGATGCCGGCGCCAATGATTATGTCACCAAGCCTTTCAGCTTCACGGTCTTGCTCGCGCGCATCCGCGCCCACTTCCGCCAGTATGAGCAAAGCGAAGACGCCACCTTCGACATCGGCCCCTATCACTTCCGCCCTTCCGGCAAGATTCTGGAAGAAAAAGCCAGCGGCAAGAAAGTGCGCCTGACCGAGAAGGAAACCTCGATCCTCAAGTATCTCTACCGCGCAGGCGGCAACGCCGTTGGGCGCGAGGAACTGCTCGCAGAAGTCTGGGGCTATAATTCAGGTGTCACCACCCACACGCTTGAGACCCACGTGTACCGCTTGAGGCAGAAGATCGAGAATGAGCCCGGCATGGCGCGGCTATTGGTCACCGAACCCGGCGGCTATAGCCTGCAGGGCTTCTCGGCCTAACCCAGCTCAAAAGTTGTGATGCCGAAGATCTGGCCTGTCCGAATGTCGGGCAGGCCTTTTTGATACATGCGCGCAGTGGCGAATACCTTCTGCATGCCGCGGGATGTGGCCAGTCGGATGGCCTCCGGGTTGTTTTCGGGCGTGTCGAGGATAATCTTTTCGCCCTCAATGTCCGCCTGCAGGCTGGCGAACAGACTTTCCGCCACATGGCTGTCGTCCGCGAACAAGGGGCCTACCTTATGGCCTTCAAGGCATTTGCGCCGGACGGCATAGCCTTTCACCACGCCATTTTCCTTGTAGCAAACTGCGCGGGCATCACCCTGCCCCAGCCAGGCCTTGAGGAACGCGTCCCGGTGGGCCGGGAAACACTGGCGGTCATAGGCGCGAATGGCGGCAAAGTCGCTTGCCGTTATTGCGTGTACAGAAACGGCGCCATGCGCTTCCACTTTCGCCGTGCCTTCATACCGGCAGTTTTCGTAGAAGGGCTCATACCCGATCCGTTCATAGATGCGAACGTTTTCCAAGACCCCGTCGATGCCCACATTCCGGTCGCCGCAATAGGCGAGCCGCGCTTTTGTGAGCGCGAGGCCATAGCCCTTGCCGCGATGCTCGGGTGCCACGATATACAGACCACAAAAGGCGTATGCATCGTCATAGATGACGGCGCTGCCGGTGGCGACGGTCTCGCCTGCGAGCGTACCTTTGAAAAAGCCTGTCGGGTCTGCGGCAGAGAAGGTCTCTGCGTCATGCAGGCCCGGGTTCCAGCCCTCGCACCCCGCCCAGTCCACTGTTGTGCGCACATCCGAAGCCGTCATGGTCTCGATCTTATAGTCCGCCATGACGGGCCTCCTCCCTAGAAGTCGAAATCAACCAGCACAGGCGCGTGATCGCTTGGTTTTTCCCAACCACGCGCGTCGCGGATCACTTCCATATGAGTGGCTTTGCCCTTCAGGCTTGGGCTGGTCCAGACATGGTCAAGCCGTCGGCCCTTGTCCGCCGCAGACCAGTCCCTCGCCCGGTAGGACCACCAGCTATAAAGCTTCTCATTCTTCGGCACAAAATCACGCATGATGTCTTGCCAGTCATGGGCGTCCATCAGACCCAGCATGGCGTCTACCTCCACGGGCGTGTGCGAGACCACCTTCAGGAGCTTCTTATGGTCCCAGACATCATCTTCATAGGGCGCGATATTCAGGTCCCCCACCAGGATATGATCACCATCGAGGTCAGCAGACCAGCTGGTCATCTCATCCAGGAACTGAAGCTTGTGGGCGAACTTGTCATTGATCGCCGGGTCGGGCTCATCCCCGCCCGCGGGCACATAGAAATTATGGATCGTAGGCATGCCGTCGATGGTGATGGCCACGTGGCGGGCATCGCCTTTTTCGCACCAGTCGATCTTGAACTGGTCGCCGATCGGCAGCTTGGACGCTGTCGCCACACCGTGGTGGCTTTTCTGGCCGTGGATCGCCAGGTGCGGCATGCCAAGGCCCTCGAAGAAGCCGCGCGGGAACATATCGTCCTGCACCTTGGTTTCCTGCAGGCACAGCACATCGGGCTGATAGGTGCGCACCAGTTGCTCAACAATGCCGGCGCGCGCCCGCACCGAGTTGATGTTCCATGTAATCAGCCGCATATGCCGCTCCCTCGCCTGTCTTGTTATTCTAGAAAATCAGAAAACTGTTGCCGATGATGCCGATGGGCCAGCGGCCCTTCTCGAACAGCTGGAACCTGAGCGCGAAGGGATGGTCCTCTTCCGCCCCGGTCATGGCCGCAAGCGCCGCCTGGTAGGCCGCCTGCACGGCGGCCCCCGATGTCGCCCGCACAAATTCCTCATCGAAAATACGAAGGTCGCGCGCGGCCTCGGTGGCGCTTTCCTCGATCGTTTCCGAGACAGCGCCGGTGACATGGGTCATCACCATCTCGAGCGTCTGCTCGTCCAGCACCGCGAGCACGTCGTCGGTGAGGGCTGCGCGGAGCTGCTCTTCCGCTTCCCACGCCGGGCTGTTGACCTCAGTGTTCTCGGCCGCGTCAGCCGCCTCTTCCCAGTCCGCCAGGAAGCCGGGCTCGGCGTCAGGGAAACCGAGCGCCTCGGCGTAGGCGCGCGCAATCGCGACCGTTTCAAAGTCAGGGTCTTCACCCAAAGTCCTGAACCAGCGCACGTTCGACGCCAGCGCCACAAAAGGCGCCACTGACTTCAGGCTTGGCAGGTCTTCAAAAACCTCATCAATATCGTCTTCAAAGGTATCCATCACATCACCTTGTTGCGGATCAGATCAAGCCCTAGCCCCTGCGCGGGGTCAGCGCAAGGGCTAAGCCGGAGCTTCCCTCATTTAGGCAAGTTTTGTGATTTCGCAAGCCGGAAACGGACGTGATAGCCTAGCGGCGGGTGCGGCGACGTTTCGTCAGGCCGCGCGGGTCCTCGAATGTCCAGAGGGCGTCATCAAGGGCACCATTCACCTGCTGGTCCGTGAGCGTCAGCTGGGTGACCTCACCTTTTGCGTCCAGAACAGTCCAGCCGATAAGGCGGAGGCCCGTGGGCATGCCGTCGTCGGGGATGAAATGAAGCGTGATCTCGCCCTGCTCCGGGTTTTCCGGGTCACGGGCAGAAAGCATGATCATCTTCTCAAACCCGGGGCGGCCCATTTCGATGTGCGCCTGCAGGCTGGCGAGATCCACAGAGCCCCCGAGAAGCGCCCTCAAGGGCGTTTTCTTGAGTGGCCATTTGGTAACCTGCCCGATCTCATAATCAACGAAATTCAGGGTCTTGCCATCCGCCACAATGAGAAAAGGCGTTTCGTCCGTATAGTCGAACCGCACATAGCCGGGACGTTCGAGATACAGGCGGCCGGTGGCGATATTGCCGTTCGGCGCTTCCTGGCGGAACTCAGCCTCCAGCGTTTGGGTGCCATCCATATAGCTCTGCACCTGCCGGAGCGCCTTCAGGCTCTGGTTCTCTTCAACCTTCTGCTCTTCAAGGGGCGGCAGCGTCGTGTCCTGCGCCCAAGCTGCGGGGACGGCAGGGGCCAGAAGGGCCAGGTAAACTCCAAACACTGTTATGGGTCGCATGTGGTTTCCTAAAATTCTTCTTCGCGGCCTAAAATTCTTCTTCTCGATCAGGCACAAGCACTTCGCGCTGGCCCTTGTGGTTCGGCGCGCTGATCACGCCCTGTTCTTCCATTTCCTCAATCAGAGACGCGGCCTTGTTGTAGCCGATCTTGAGGCGCCGCTGGACATAACTTGTGGACGCCCGCTTGTCGCGGATCACAACCGCCACCGCCTGGTCATAGAGGCTGTTTGCAGCATCATCGCCTGAACCAGATGGACCTGGGATGAACGGGCTGTCGAAGCCTTCCTCGGGTTCTTCAGTCACTTCCGCCAGATAATCCGGCGCGCCCTGTTTCCTCAGGTGCGTGGTCACATCCTCCACTTCGCTATCAGACACGAACGCGCCATGCACACGGGTGATGCGGCCACCGCCGGCCATAAAGAGCATATCGCCCATGCCCAGAAGCTGTTCGGCGCCCTGTTCACCCAGGATGGTGCGGCTGTCGATCTTGCTGGTGACCTGGAAGCTGATGCGGGTCGGGAAGTTGGCCTTGATGGTACCGGTGATCACGTCCACCGATGGACGCTGGGTGGCCATCACCACGTGAATGCCGGCAGCCCGCGCCATCTGCGCCAGGCGCTGCACGGTGGCTTCCACATCCTTGCCCGCTACCAGCATCAGGTCTGCCATCTCGTCGATTACGATCACCAGGAACGGCAGCGGCTGGAAGTCGAACTCCTGCTCTTCCATGATCGGCTGGCCGGTTTCCTTGTCGAAGCCGGTCTGCACCTCACGCGTCAGCCGTTCGCCGTTTTTCTTGGCTTCTTCAACCCGCTTGTTGAAGGCTGCCAGGTTCCGCACACCCAGCTTGGACATGTTGCGGTAGCGTTCTTCCATTTCCCGCACCGCCCACTTGAGCGCTACAACGGCTTTCTTGGGCTCTGTCACCACGGGCGTCAACAGATGCGGGATACCGTCATAGATCGACAGCTCCAGCATCTTGGGGTCCACCATGATGAAGCGGAGCGTTTCCGGGCTGTGGCGATAGAGAAGCGACAGGATCATGGTGTTGATGCCGACCGACTTACCGGAACCGGTGGTGCCGGCCACCAAGAGGTGGGGCATGGAGGCCAGGTCCGCCACCACGGGCGCGCCGCCAATGTCTTTCCCAAGCACCACTGGCAGGCGGGCCTTGGTGGCTTCATAGCCGCGGCTGGCGAGAAGTTCGCGCAGCAGAACCGTCTGGCGATCGACGTTTGGCAGCTCGATACCGATGGCGTTCCGGCCAGGCACCACCGCCACACGGGCGGAAATGGCGCTCATGGACCGCGCGATATCATCTGCAAGGCCAATCACACGGGCGGATTTCACCCCGCGTGCGGGCTCAAGTTCATACAGCGTCACCACAGGGCCGGGGCGCACGTCCTTGATTTCGCCCTGCACGCCAAAGTCGTCCAGCACGCTTTCCAGCATGCGGGCATTCTGTTCCAAAGCTTCAGCACTGATGCGGCCAACCTTTTCAGGGGGTGGTGGCGGCGCGAGAAGTTGCAGGGGCGGCAGAAGGAACCCGTTGGCGTCACCGAAATCGAGGGTAACCTGCGCTTCCTTGACCTCGCGTGTACCGCGCTTTGGCTTCGCGGGTGCCTTCACGCGCTTGGGCGCTGGTGCGGTCACGGGGGCTTTGGGCTCTGGCTTTTCCACCGCCTTGCGCTCCGGCCGTGTCATGGCTGGTTCCACCCGCTCGCCATCCTCGTCGGTCGTTTTTTCGCGCCGGAACAGTGCATGGTAGGTGACCATCGCGCCGTGGCCAATCATACGCATGCCCCAAACAATCCAGGACAGGATGGTCATCAGCACGTAGCGGATGGTCTGAAGCACCGTCGTCCACTCGTCCTTATTCAGGGCAAAGCTGTAGAAAAAGGCCGGGATGCCCAGCACGGCAAAGACCGTGCCGTAAACCCAGGCCGGAATGACAAAACTGGCAAACAGTTCGATCACCATCAGGTAAAGCTGCTGCCCGAGCGCGCCGCCATACCCTGCCTGGATGACATAATCCGGCGCCGGCGACACCACACTGGCGGCAATCGCCAACAGGATCAGGCTCACCGGCACCATGATCAGGTTCAGCCAGAAATGCGGCAGCCACTTGAGCCGCGCGATCTTCAGACCCCACAGGAACACAGGCACCGGAAGCAGGAAAGCCACGCGCGCCAGCGTCTGCATCAACACATCGGCGACATTGGCACCAATGGACCCCAGAAGGTTGGCCGTTGCGCCGCTGGCCACATTATTGATGGTCGGGTCTGCGGGGTTATAGGAAAAGAGCGCCACATAGGTGCCCACAGCCATAAGCATCAGCAGAACACCAAGGCCGCGCCAGCCGGTGCTTTTCATGAAGGTCACGAAAGCGGGTGGCAACAGCGGTGCGCCGCCGTTTTTCTGTTTCACTGGTTTCGTTGCTGCGGTTTTCTTAGCTGCCGACACGTAACATTTGCTCCCCGGGCCACATGCCGCGCCTGTCTCCCTTAAGCGCGCTGCGGCGATGTTCTCGTCCTGTTCGCGGTCACTTTACTCTTTAAGAAGGGTCAAGGACAAGTGCGGCATTTTATGGGCAGCCACTTTATCGTGGCCAAGCATCCCACTGCGGCACCATGCCACTGGACATGGGGGGCCAATGCGGCCTACATGGGGAAAGGTTTATGTCACATGTGGACAGGCGATATGAGCGACAAGAAGCTGGAAACGGATATCACCATCATTGGCGGCGGCCTTGCGGGCATGACCGCGGCGATCGGCCTTGCGGAGCACGGCTTTGAGGTTGCGGTCGTCGACATGGCGCCCCAGGGTGACCTGACGGCGGTGGAGTATGACGGCCGCGCCAGCGCGCTGGCTTACGCTTCCTGCCAGCTTTTTGAGGCGCTTGGCATCTGGCCCCACATGGAACCCT
>JBNKYQ010000137.1:0-8171 GCA_050300975.1 Kordiimonas sp. | reverse complement strand
GCAGCCATACATCCCATTCCTGAGGCGGTGATGGCCTGACGGTAGGTCTTGTCAACAACGTCACCAGCGGCAAATACACCGGGAACGTTGGTTCGTGTTGTGCCGGGCTCTGCAAGCAGATAGCCTTCGTCGTCCATCGGTAACTGGCCAGTGAACAGTTCGGTCGACGGCTTGTGGCCGATGGCGATAAAGACACCGTGCACGCTCAGCTCACGGGTTTCGCCGGTCTTCACATTCTTCAACCGCACGCCGGTGACGCCCAACGGGTCTTCGTCGCCCAGCACTTCGTCGAGCACGCTGTCCCACGCCACGTCAACGTTGGCGGCTTTGAACAGGCGGTCCTGCAGGATCTTCTCAGAGCGCAGCTCATCGCGGCGGTGCACCAGCGTTACCTTTGAACAAATGTTCGACAGATAAAGCGCTTCCTCAACGGCCGTGTTGCCGCCGCCGATCACCACAACTTCCTTGCCGCGGTAGAAGAAACCGTCGCAGGTGGCACAGGCGGACACGCCGTAGCCGTTGAATTTCTGCTCGCTTTCAAGGCCCAGCCACTTGGCTTGCGCACCTGTCGCAATCACAACCGTGTCGGCGGTATAGATGGTACCGCTATCACCCACGGCGCGCTTTGGCGTGGCCTTCAGGTCCACTTCGGTGATCAGGTCATAGATGATGTCGGTGCCGACATTCTCGGCTTGCTGGCGCATGGCTTCCATCAGTTCAGGGCCTTGCACTGCATCGGCGAAACCTGGGTAGTTTTCCACGTCCGTGGTGATGGTCAGCTGGCCACCGGCCTGCATGCCAGTAACGATGGTCGGGCTGACGTTCGCACGGGCGGCATAGATGGCGGCGGTGTAGCCGGCAGGACCCGACCCGATGATCAGCATTTTGGTGTGTTTGGTTTCAGCCATGTTAGGTCCCCTGAACAAAGGCACCGGCGGCTTTGCCGCCAGCGAACAATAAATCTTGTCCCTTACATAGAGGCTCATGCCGCCTTTGCCAAGGCGGCAGTTTCGCGCATGCAATGGATTGTTTCGATCAAACTGATCGGCCCGACCGAACAGTGGCTGAGCGGGGTTGCCCGCGCCGCTCTATTGCCCGCTAAAGAGCATGATCCCGAGGATCCAGGCAAACACCACCGGCAGCAGCACATAGGCGCCGGCAAGCACGCCTGCAATGCCGAATGTGAAACCGGCCAGTACCCATAAAAGGATGACGTTGAGCGCGAAGAAGGCCACAGCCGTGTCGCCACCCATTTTGGCGTCTTTCGCCAGCGGGCCGACAAGACTGAGGGTGAACAGCACTTTGAACCAAAGGGGGCGGGGTGCATATTGGACGGTGTCTGACATGATATCTCTCCAACTCATGAACGGTTGCCGGGGCAGATAGGCGTCCGGGCGCGCCAAGTCACTGCGGGGAATTGTCGCGGTGCGCCGGATGGGTGGAAGCAATCGTGAAAAATCCCTATGGTGCTGAGCTTTGAAGCAAGCTAGCTTGTTTGCGGGCAAATGGTGGGACCTGCTTTGATACGATTTTGGGCAACAATATTGGGGATATGTCTGCTGGTTGGCATGACGCCGATTGGCCACGTATACGCTTGGGGCGAAAGCCCTGCAGGCGGGCGCCTGGGCATGGAAGTGACCGATCTGGCAGATGGCTGGCGGGTGGTCGCAGGGCAGCTGCCGGCGCCTGAAGAAGCCGCAACCTTTTATGGAGAAGCGAAGCCTGTGTCCCTGCCGCATATCTGGGAAGGTGACTTCGGCAGCGGACCAGATGGCAGCATGGGAATGGCGACATATGTCCGCCGTATCTCCCTGGCTGAACCCGCGAGCCAATATGCCCTGAAAACCGGCAAGCAGCGCACAGTGTACCACCTGTACGCCGTTGTCCCCGGCGCCGTGGAAGGCAGTAGCGCAAGGGTCTATGACCTGGGTGGCAACGGCCATCCTGGCGAACACGCTGAAAAGGCCGCTTCTGGCCGGCTCTTTTATGTCGAACTCCCTTTCGATGACATGGATTTCTATTTGGTGGTTCAGGTATCGAACCACATTTTCCCGAAGGCAGGATTTTTGTGGGAACCCAAGATTGGGCCAAAAGACGTCCTTTCGGGGTTGTATGGTGTTCAGGTTGCTGCATCCTTCACCGCAACGGGTTTCTTCTTCGCCGTCGGCTTCATCACCATGCTCCTGTCTGCGTGGCACACAACGGGTCGCTACTATTACATTGGCGGCGGGATGTTGATCGTGATGGCTGTCAGGACGCTGCTGGTGGACAATTACATCTGGGTTTTGTGGCCCGGCTTGAACCTTGAATGGGCCTTGCGAGCGGAATATGTGGGGCTTCTGTCGCTTGCGCCTGCCTACTATTGGCTGGTGGTTGAGCTGTACCCCAAGGAAAGTAGCCGCATGTTGATGCTTGCGCTGTGGGCGCTTTGTGGGCTTGCCATTGTTGTTGCCCTGGTGGCACCGCTTCCAGTGATGTTCCGGATGCGTGACCCGTATCTTCTGATGGCGTTCCTGGTGCTGGCCAAGATTCTCTATGTGTTCTGGGTGGCGAAAGGAAAGGGTAGGCCCGGGGCAAGGTGGGCGCTTTGGGGAAGCGTGGTTGCGGCCTTTGGTGTTGCGCTTGATACCTACTTTTACATTCCGGTACCGCGCACATCCTTTGAAACTGTGCCCTTCACAGCCCTTGCCTTTACCTTCGTCCTGATGGGGCTTTTCACTGTTCGCTACCGGCAGGAACAGGAAGAGAAGGCATTCCTGGCCGATTGCCTGGAGCGCGCGAACGTTGAGCTACAGGAGCGGGCTGAAAAGCTGGATGTGGCGCAAGGTGAGGCCGCAGCGGCGCTTGACCTCAAGAACAGTTTCCTGTCGAATCTGAGCAATGAAATCCAGACCCCGCTGAGGACCATCGTCAGCTTCACCGACCGGCTGACCGACCCGTCAAAGGGTGGCCTTGGGGGCGAGGAAAGCAGGGAATACCTGCGCCTGATCCGCAGCAACAGCGCGAACCTTTCGAAGCTGATGGAAGATGTGCTGAGCGTGGCAGACCTGGAGACCGGTCGGTTTGAAGTTTCGCCTCAGCCTACAGACCCCAAGGATATCGCCGACGATGTGCTCACCTTCGTCGAATCGGTCGCGCACGAAAAGCATATCCTGATCGACCTCAAATGCGATCACGCCATCATGACCATCGATCAACGGCTGATGCGCCAGGCGCTGATCAAGATTGTCTCCAATGCTGTGAAATTCTCGCCCGTGAACGGGGTGGTTACTGTGCGCGGCAGCACGGCAGGGTCGGACTTCGTCTTTACGGTGATGGATACGGGCCCCGGCATGGAAGCCAGTGAGATCCCTGTCGCCATGTCCCTTCTGGGTGTGACGGAGAAGGGTAGGGGCAAGGGACTTGGCCTTGGTCTGCCGCTTGTTGCCCGCTTCATGAACCTGATGGGCGGGGGCATGCAGATCGACAGCATCCCGGACCTGGGGACCACCGTAACGCTTTCCTTCCCGCTTGCGCCGCGTGTGGCAAAAGGCGGCGATTCAGGGTGAAGAGCAGGCGAAAGACCCGATCAGGGTAGCTTCACCTCAGCGCCCGGCGCAGGCTCATAGGTCACCGTGCTCGGGTTCGTCCACGTGCCGTCCACAAGAAACTTGGACCATGCCTCAAGGCGGCCATCCGCTGTGACCTCATAGTGCGCAAGGGTTTCGGTTGGGCCGCTTGCCGCGCCGCGCACATATTCATGCACGTCAATGCCGCCCGCGCCGGCAGCGGTGATCTCACCGTCGGTGTAGAAGCCGGCGGTCGTGACATAGCGGTAGATGATCTTCTGCTGCTGGCCGTCCCAGTGGATCAGGCTTTCGCCCGCATAGGCACCGTCATTGACGCTGTGGGTGATGCGCACCACCTGGCCCTTCAGAATCCATTCCCACTTGGATACGTCCGAGAAACCTTCAGCCCCGTCAACCGCGCCGGAGACGGTTTTCCAGGTGCCAATAAAGGGCTGGAGCATCGCCAGTTCAGGCGCCGGGTCTGCGGCGCGGACGGCAGGCAGAAGGCTTAAAATAGCGAACAGGCTCGCAACCAAATACAGACAGTATCGTTTCATGATGGCTTCTCCCCTTGTCTGATACTACCGCCCAAACCTACCCCTGGCTGGCCTGCGGCTCCTGTTTCTCAGACCTATTCGAATGTCAGGCGGAAGGCGGTGATGCGGTGGTCATGATCCCCCAGGTTCTGGGGCATTATCAACAGGCCTGTGACATCGTCATAGTAGAAGTCGGCGGCATGAAATTCTTGGTCTGAAATCGGTTGGGCGATGCCGTCGGCCTTCAGTCGCCACAGGCGCGGGTCGTCCACCATGGACATGAGGAAGGCGCTGCCGTCCCAGGCGAGGCCGTCGATATCCTTCACGTCCGGTTGCCGGGTGACCGGGCCGTCCGCAAGCGCGGCGCCCGAGAAGCGGTTCCACAGCCGAATTTCCCAGCCACCGGAAAGCAGGAGCTCGCCGTCCACGAACAGGCCGTTGACGAAGCGAAGCGCGTCCGCGTCCACAATGAAGCGGGTCAGCTTGCTGCCCTCAAGCTTATAGATGGTGCTCGAACAACTGCCGGAGACAAAGACCGTGCCGTCATCCGCCAGCGCAACATCATTCAGGCAGGGTTCCCGGTCTGGTGCCACGTAAGTGGCGATGATCTCGCCGCGGTCCACATCCAGCACCTTCAGCATGTTGACGTCCGCCAGATAAAGCTTGTTGCCCATCAGCGCCAGGCCGGTGGGGGCATTCAGCCCTTCAATCCATTTGGCGTCCACCATACGGCCGGACATGGACATGCGGCTGATATAGCCCTTGCCGTTGATGCCATAGCCCACCACGTTGGAGGCATAGATGAAGTTCCGCGCTTCATCCACAGCGACGGATTCGGGTTCGAACAGGCCTTCGCTGATGCTCCAAATCTCGCGGATATGGGCGGTTTCTGCAGCAACGGGTAGGGTGCCCGCAAGGGCAAGCAAGCCCGTGACGATGGCACGTAATGCCTTATTCATGGTTACAGTTTTCCCTAGCTTCCTTCACCTCCACCCTAGGGCGAAAGGGGGTGCTGCTGCAATCCCATTCTGGGACTATATCATTCCAGCGGTGTCACGGATCAAGGCATCCGCGCCCCGCGGCTGGCTTCCAGGATATCGTACCAGTCCCGCCGCGTCAGCGGCACGTCGTATGCCCGGGTGGCGGCCGTGATGCGCGCGGGCGTCTGGGTGCCGATGATCGGGATCACGCCCGCCGGGTGCGCCAGCAGGAAGGCAAGCGCGACCGCTGTGCGGTCGGTGCCATAGGCGTCAGCGAGGCGGTCCAGCACCATGATCACATCCCGGGTGTGCCCGGTCGCGTCGGCGGCGTCCTGCAGCAGGGCGCCGCCCGCAAGGGGCGACCATGCCAGGATACGGGCGCCGGTGGCCATTGCGTGGTCCAGCACCCCGTCAAAGAGCGGGCTGATTTCAAGCGCGGAAAATTCCGGCTGCTGGCTCACCAGCGGAAACCCCAGATGGGCTTCGAGCGCGCGGCTTTGGGCCGGGGTGTAGTTGGAAACGCCAATCTCCCGCACTTTGCCCTGATACTGCAGCGCCAGAAGCGCGTCGGCGACCTCGTCATGGCCGGTCAAAAGGTCAGGGCGGTGAATCTGGTACAGGTCGATCACGTCCGTCTTGAGCCGTTTGAGCGATGCCTCACACGCGCGGATCAGATAGTCCTTGGTGGATTTGTACGGCAGCCCGCGCACGATGCCGCCTTTGCTGGCCAGCACCATGCGGCCCCTGAGGCTCGTGTTTGCTGCAAGCACATCGCCCAGAAGGGCCTCTGCTTCGCCGAAACCGTCCGGGTCACTACCACCATAAATATCGGCGGTGTCGATGAGCGTCATGCCCGCATCCAGCGCGGTGGCTATCTTTGTCGCCGCCTCGCCCGTGCCCGTGCCCGCGAGCCGCCAGCAGCCATAGGCCAGCGCGCCAACCGTGAGGTCTGTACCCAGCGTTTGGCTTTTCTTGATAGTAAGGCGATCGTTTTCTTGCGTCAGCATAAGGTGGCTCCCGAATTATTCTCGCCCTTATGCCGCATTTTGACAGCGCTGTCTATTCAGAGTCCGGCGGTGATATCGTTTGCGCCAGATAGAATGGCGGTACCAGCGCATGCAGGGCAAACAGCATCATGGTCATGAAAAGGGCGCTGACAAATGTCATGTCCTGCGCAAAGCCGATGAACAGGAACAGGGCAGCTGCGAACATCAGGCTGGTCGCCCGGTGTCCAACTGCCAGTGCCTTGTGACGGGCATGGATTTCCCATTCGTCGAGTTCCGGGCTGACACCCGTAAAGTCTGGGGAGAACATTTGACGAAAAGTCAGCTTTCCGCGAAAGAATGACCGGAAAAAGCTGACGTCGTCAGACGCGGCATACCGGATGTGGCGTGGCGCGAAGACAGGCAGCGCCATGGAGACGATCAGCAGTACCACATAGGGAAGGGCTGCCGCCGCGACCAAGGGGTTTTTGGTGTATCCGGCGTCAAACATTGCCAGGCAAGCCCACGACAGGGGGAGGCCAATGAAGGATGCCCACGCCAGGAAAAGCCAGAAGCGGTTCTTCTTCGCCGGTTTGGCGCGGTCCTGTGGGTCAAGGTTCTTGGTGTCGTTCATGATCATTCCCCCTTCATCGAACGCAATTGGTCTGACAGGGACGGGAAGGGCTTAAGCGAGAACAGTGTCTCCACCGGCACGCTGAAAAAGTCCGCTAGCTTCAGTGCCAGTTCCAGCGAGGCGTTATAGTCCCCGCGTTCCAGATACCCCACCGTCTGGAAGTTTACGCCCACCGCGTCTGCCAGTGCCTGACGGCTCAGCCCCCGCTCCGTGCGCAAGATTTTAATCCTGTTATGTACTTGGGTCATATTGTACCTAAAGAATACCTATTTGTTATAT
The DNA here is from genome assembly GCA_050300975.1 of Kordiimonas sp. Classification (GTDB taxonomy): domain Bacteria; phylum Pseudomonadota; class Alphaproteobacteria; order Sphingomonadales; family Kordiimonadaceae; genus Kordiimonas. The sequence goes on along the minus strand of JBNKYQ010000137.1, from coordinate 1,211 downwards.
ATATACAACAAAATGATAAAATATCAATATGGAAATTGGCTAAGTGATATGCGCTGTACATCCGCGTTGGTTCATGGTCTGCTGGGCCAAACGGAGGCGACACTATGCGATATATTTTGGCGGCAGCAGTCACAGTGGTGACGATGACATCGGCGGCCTTTGGCTGCGCGAACCTTGTGTTCAGTGACCTGAAGGACCAGTGCGGCAAGGCGTTTGAAGGCCGTGTGGTCGAAGACAGCGCGCCCAGCGCCACCTGGTCGGAAAACCGCATCATCATGCATATCCGCGACTGTTCCGATACCCAGATCAAGATCCCGCTGCATGTGGGGGTCGACCGCTCGCGCGTGTGGGTGATCACCAAACTGCCGGACGGCAACATGCAGCTGAAGCATGATCACCGCCACGCGGACGGCAGCGAAGACAAGGTAACCCAATATGGCGGGCGCACGCGCGTGATCGCCAGCGCATCCAGCTTCGATTTCCCGGCGGATGACGCGTCGATCGAGAATTTCAAGGAAAACGGGCTCGAAGCCTCCGTCACCAACGTCTGGCGGCTGCGCGTGGGGGAGAACAGCTTCCACTACCGGCTGGAGCGCCCTGGCCGGGCGTTCGAGATTGTCTTTGACCTCACGAAGCCGGTACCTGTGCCGCCACCCGCGTGGGACCTGAAGCGCTAAAGCATCCCCATCAGCATGTCCCACATCAGCCCCGCGTTGGTGCGCGTGGCCTTGCGGGCGTCCACCCGGCGACCCGCAATCCAGGTGCCTTCCACCGAAATGGTCTCAAGCTGGGTGGGGGGCACCGTCAGCGGGTTGGCGCTCATCAGTACAAGGTCTGCGGCTTTGCCCGCTTCGAGTGACCCGCGATCCTCGGCGAGGCCAAGCTGCCAGGCGGCGTCGATGGTCATGGCCCTGAGTGCTTCAAGGGGTGTGAGCGCCTGATCTGCTGCCACCTGTGGGCCGCCCCGGCGCGGCTGGCGCGTGATGGCGGCCTTCAGGGTGCGCAAGGGCCCAATCGGCGTGGCCGGGTTGTCACTATGAAGGCTGATCCTCAGTCCTGCGTCCAGCGCGCTGCGGGTGGGCATGTAGCGGGCGGTGCGCGCCTCGCCCACCAGTTCCGGCAGGCGGTGGCAATAAAAGGTCACATGGTCGACAAAGAAGCTGGCGGTCATGCCAAGCCGCGCGGCGCGTTCACGCTGCTCACTTGCGATC
>JBNKYQ010000136.1:0-8178 GCA_050300975.1 Kordiimonas sp. | reverse complement strand
GTGGGGTCGGAGTTCGCGTTTGAGGATTTTACGTCCACCGAGCTCAACAAGTATGACTATAAGTTCATGGGCGAAGACACGCTGGACGGCATGAAAGTTGATATTGTCGAGCGCTTCCCGCGCTATGAGAACTCAGACTATGTGCGCCAGATCGCCTTTGTGGACCAGGACGTGTTCCAGGTGCGCAAGATCGATTTTTACGACCGCAAGGACACGCTTCTCAAAACCCTGACGCTGAAGGACTACCGCGAGTATGAAGGCGGTGTTTGGCGGGCGCATACGCTGGAGATGGTTAATCACCAGACCGGCAAATCTACCACGCTGACCTATGGCGACTACAGCTTCAAAACCGGCCTTGAGGACAATGATTTTGTCAAAGGCGTGCTGAAGCGCATTCGCTAGGTGGGTGTGATGATCAGAACCGTTTTGAGTAAAACCCCGGCTGTGGCGGCTCTCCTTCTCCTAAGCTCCCAAACTGCCGCAGCCGGGGAGTGGGAGCTGTCCGGCTCTATGGGTGCCGAGATGCGTACGTTTTTTGAGAGGGGTACGCAGCCTGCCCAACTGGACACCTTCCAGCCTTCTCTCCTTCTGGAGGGTGACGTGCGCTGGCATTCCGAAGACGGCCAGTGGGATGTGGTTCTGGTGCCCTATGCCCGCCTGGACGGCAAGGATGGCCAGCGCACGCACTTTGATATGCGCGAAGCCTACGTGCGGTGGTCCGGGGACGAATGGGCCGTGCGCGCAGGTCTCACGAAAGTCTTCTGGGGCGTCACCGAAAGCCGCCATCTGGTGGATATCATCAACCAGTCCGACAGCGTTGAGGATATCGACGACGAAGACAAACTGGGTCAGCCGATGGTGGAGGTCTCCACCATTCGGGATTGGGGCCAGCTGACCGCCTATGTGCTGCCGCGGTTCCGCAAGCGTACGTTCGCGGGCGCGGACGGAAGGCTTCGGCTCCCGGCACTGGTGGACAGTGACCTGGCGCGTTTTGACGAGGGTCGGGATACGGACGAGGATGTGGATTTTGCCCTCCGCTACAGCCACTATTTCGGGGACTGGGACGTGGGCCTTTCCTTCTTCCATGGGGCCGACCGCGAACCAAGGTTGGTGTTTGATGAAACGCGCGGTCTTTTCGCGCCCTATTATGACGACATCACCCAGGTGGGCGTGGACCTGCAATACACCAAAGACGCCTGGCTTTGGAAGTTTGAGGGCATCGTGCGCGACACGCCGTTCCAAACCTTCGCGGCGGCCGTGGGCGGTGTGGAATATACCTTCTATGGTGTCACTGACGCGGGCGCTGACCTCGGCGTGCTGGTGGAATTCCAGTATGACGGCCGGTCAAGTGATCCGCTCCTGGCGCCGCAGACCATCGCCGACAATGACATCTTTATCGGCACGCGCCTTGCGCTCAATGACGCGGTGGACACTGATTTCCTGGGCGGCATTGTGGTGGACGTGGAGGACGGCTCCATGTCGGGGCTGGTGGAAAGCTCCCGCCGGTTTGGCGACAGTTGGGTCGGGGAAGTTGAGGGCCGCTTCTTCATGAATACGGACGCAGGCAATCTGCTCTATGGCTTTCGGAAAGACAGTCACCTGATGCTGCGACTTACACGGTATTTCTGACGGGTATCCTTGCTTACCCAGTGACTGGAGCGGACGGGGCCAAAAGCCCCGCCGCTTCTTTTTTCTTATGCGCCTCTAAATATTCTTCAGGCAATTGGTGACTTCGGCCTGCAGTCCCTGCGCAACTTCTGTCAACCGGTCTGCGGATTTCTGGACAGAGTGGGCAACGTCAGCAGCCTTGCGGGATGCCTGTTCCACTTCACTCATGTTGTCAGAAACTTCACGCGTGCGCTGGGCCGCCTGGTCCACGCTTCGGGAAATTTCCTGCGTGGCTGCGCCCTGCTGGTTGGTGGAGCCGTCAATTTCGGTGGCAATCGCTGACACTTCGCCGATGATCCCGGAAATTTCACTGATGGCTTCTACCATGCGGCGTGACTGTTCCTGGATCGCTTCAACCTGCTGCGAGATATCTTCAGTGGCCTTGGCTGTTTGGGTTGCAAGGCTTTTCACTTCGCTTGCCACAACGGCAAAGCCTTTGCCTGCTTCACCGGCCCGGGCGGCCTCAATGGTGGCATTGAGCGCCAGCAGGTTTGTCTGGTCAGCGATATCGTTGATCAGCTTCACCACGTCGGAAATCTTGCCCGATGCTTCGGAAAGTTCCTGGCCGACCGAATTGGCCTGTTCGGCTTTTTCGCTTGCGTTATCGGAAATCTTGCTGGCATGGGCAACTTGGTCTGCGATCTGGGCGATCGAATTTGCCAGTTCTTCCGTCGCTGCGGCAACCGCTTGCACATTGTCTGTCGCTTCACTCGATGCGTGCGCGACTTTGGATGAGATGCCAATGTTCTGTTCAGCAATCGATGCCATCATGGTGGCCTGGTCCGCGAGCGAAGCGGTTTCACCGGCAACGTCCTGTGTCGACTGGGCTACTGTTTCCTCAACTTGAACCTGGGCGGTGATAACCGACCAAGTCGCGATTGGGCCAAGATAACTGCCGTCTTCGCCCATAATGGCCGCTATCTGCAGGTTCAGCGTTTCCGGCCCCAGCTTGATATGGGTGCTGAAGGGAAGGTTCTTGGGGTCGCGCAGGATTCGCCGCTGGTGTTCCGGGTTCTTGTGGAACACGTCGATGCTCTGGCCAATGATATCATCCACCGGGATAGGCAGATATTTCTGCAGGCCCTCGAGCGTGCGGCGGCTCGCCTCGTTCATATAGGTCATCTCAAGCGTGACCGGGTCGCACATCATGGCGTTGATCGGCATCTTGTCGACCATCTGCTTGAGGCGGTCGGCGTCAGCCCGGAACTTCTCGCGCTCGGTCACCTTGGTCCATGAAAGGACCGCCCGGCGGTAGTTGCCTGCGCTATCCAGCATGGCGTTAACGCGAAGTTCAAGCTTTTCCGGGCCCAGGCTGATCACTGCCCGGTGGGGCAGGTTGCTTGGGTCGGCCAGAATGCCGCGCTGGTGTTCAGGGTGTTTGTGAAAAACATCAATATTCGCGCCGACGATCTGATCTGCGGTGATCGGCAGATACTCTTCAAGTGTGCGCAGTGTTTCCTTACTCGCCGGGTTCGCATAGGTCACGATGCCGGTTTTCGGGTCACACACGATGATGTTGTTTGGCAGTGAATCAAGGACGTTGGTTTCGGATACTTCCTCCAGCGCGTCCTTCTGATTTTTCGCTGTCGCTTCTGCAACAGGCTTGTTGGTTTTGAATCCCAGTTTGTTGAACATAGTTCTTTTGTTCCCGTTTCGACCCCCCGGTCATTTCCCCACTCGGAACCAGTGCTTTGCGCTCGAAACTAAGCGGGAGCATTTAAACAGCCCTGCCAGTTTGCGTGTCCGAAATGGTGACGTTATGAAGTTAAGCAAGTCTTAAGATATTGATTTATTTAAAGAACTCTATTTTTGTGGTTTCATTTTACCTCTTGGAGGTTGCATTGCATGCTTCTGTAACTTTCGTTCACCCATTGTCTACGCAGCGCACTAGAAAAAGAGTCAAAAAAAATTCCCAACTTCTGTAAGCTATGCGTCCTTGGTGTGAGGAGACATGTATGGCGTCGCCAGAGAGGCAGCAGGACGATGAGGCAAAGGCCGAGGGGCAATCCCCTTCGGAGGACGCCCGTGCGCTCTCGCAGGACGACATCAAGGCGCTTTTCAAAAATCACAATGAAGAGCTGGTGCGCTACCTGACGAGCCGCCTCAAGTCGCATGAAGAAGCGGTTGAGGTGGCGCAGGAAGCCTATGTTCGCCTGCTGCGGCTGGATGACACAAGTACCATCGGGTTCCTGCGGGCATTCCTGTTCCGCACGGCGACCAATATTGCGATTGACCGGATCCGCAGGAAAGGGCTGGCCCAGTCCTATGTGGATCAGGAAGCGCCGCAGCAGGTCAATGAGATGTTCGGCTTCACGCCGGAACGCTCCATTGCCGCCAAACAGGCCCTCGGGCGGGTATTGGAATGCGTGTCCACGCTGCCACCCAAATGCCGGCATGCGTTTGTGGAGTATAAGTTCAAGAATCGCAGCTACGATGATATCGCCCAGGAGATGGGCCTGACATCGAGCATGATAAGAAAATATGTGTTACGCGCGCTCGTGCACTGCTCAGACAAGATGAGCGACGAGCTGGATGCGTGGAGTTTATGAGTTGAGGATGTTGGTAGATGCCTAAGAGCCGCCAAATTGAGAAAGCGATACTGGACCAGGCCGCAGAATATTATCTGGACCTGCAGGACGGTACCATGGACGCCGACGAGCTGAAGGCCTGGCAAGGCTGGATGGCGGAAAGCGGCGATCACCGGCGGGCTTTTGCCCGGATGGAAACCCTGTGGGGCGTCCTGGGTGAAGCTGAGGCGCCTGACTGGCAGGATTTGGCTGACCAAACCACATCCGACATGGCCGCTGAAGCAGGCAAGGCGACTGTGGCGGTGCACCCATCAGCTGGCGGTTCGATCCTGTCGATGGTGGCGCCGGCGGCGGAACAGCCTTCGGCGCGCAAGAAGCCGTCTTATGCCTGGGTTGGCGCCATCGCAGCGTCCTTCGCGGCGGTGCTGGTTACCACCTTCCTGCTGATGGGCTCGCCCGACGGCCGTCAGGCTGTGCGCACCATCCAGTACCAGACAGCCGCGGGGCAGCAGCGTGTGGTGAATCTGGCGGACGGCTCAATCGTTGAACTGGGCGCGGGCAGCTCTGTTTCCGTGACCTATTCTGACGACAACCGGTCGCTTGTGCTTGATCAGGGCGAGGCCATCTTCACCGTCGCCAAGAACCCGAAGCGCCCGTTTGTCGTGCGCGCGGGCCAGGGCAGCGTGACTGCCATCGGCACCGTTTTCAACGTGCGCAAGTCTGCCGCCAATGTGGAAGTGCGGGTGCTTGAAGGCACGGTTGCCGTGCGGCCCATCGACGATACGGTTGAGCGTTCGCACGCCCGGGGCCGCGACAGTGCAAGCGCTGTGGCCCAGCCAGTGGCGCTGGTGACAGCCGGCCGCCAGACAGCCTATTCACCGGCAGGCCTGTTGGCGCCGATTGTGGAAGCTGATGTACACGAAGGCCTCAATTGGCGGGTGGGCGTTCTGACCATGGTTGACTGGCCAATTGCAGACGTGATCCAGGAACTGAACCGGTACCTGACAGACGAAATCACCATCGGTGACGAGGCCGTCGGCACGATGCGGTTTACCGGCACGGTCTATCCAGACCAGGTTGATGCCTGGCTTGAAGGCCTGCAACAGGGCTACCCGATTGAAGTGGTGCGCTTGGGCGGAAGCACCATTTTGATGTTCGATGAAGAGCAAACCGGGACTTAGGCCTGCCGCAACAATCCTGTAGGCAGCAGGCGACTTTCAGGATAACAAGGGGGGACGTCCGAGAATACGGGCGAGGTTGCTTTGGCACAGCCAAGGTAGCGGGAGGATCGCATGAGTTTGAGGGGGCGCACCGCCTGGTCGGGTTCGGCATGGCAGCGTAAAGTCCTGAGCACCTGTGCTGCTACGGCCATTGGCGTGGCGGCTGTCGGTGTTTCCTTGCCCGCTTCAGCGCAACGCCATCTGGACAATCATGCGCAGGTTCCCCGCACGGTCGACTTCCACATCCGCAGCCAACGCCTGCAGGACGCGCTTCTGGCCTACTCCGAACAGGCGGGCGTGCAGATCATCCTGCCCGGGGACATGGCCAGTGACCAGCAGCGCCGCAGCCTGAAGGGCGCGCACGATGTGGTCGAGGCGCTGTCCCGCCTTGTGGAAGGCACGGGCTATAGCTTCAGTTTTACGGGTGAAAATACTGTGGTGGTGCGCCGTCAGGTGCATCTGGGGCAGCCGGTGGCGGCAGCGCCCGCGCGCGCGGCAGATGACGCCCCGCTGCGCGAAAAGGCAAAATCCCTGTCGCAGCGGATGGAAGCTGAAGAACCCTATCTTGAAGAACTGGTCACTGTTGGCACCCGCAACCGCACCCGCACGGTCACGGAAACCGCGGTGCCGGTGGATGTCATCGGTTCAGGCGCGCTGCACCGAAACGGCTATACCCAGACCGGGCGGCTGCTGCAGGCGCTGGCGCCCAGCTTCAATTTCACCGAAACCACCATTTCTGACGGCACAGACATCGTGCGCCCCGCCACTCTGCGCGGCCTGGGGCCGGACCAGGTGCTGGTGCTTGTGAACGGCAAGCGCCGCCACAGCCAGTCTTGGGTGAATGTGCAGAACACGGTGGGCAAGGGCGCTGTGGGCACCGATATGAACACCATCCCGGTGGGTGCCATCAAGCGCGTAGAAATCCTGCGCGACGGTGCTGCCGCCCAATATGGGTCAGACGCCATCGCGGGCGTGGTGAATATCGTCCTGAAGGATTATGACGAAGGCTTCTCTGGCGCGGCCAGCTGGGGCCAGACCTATGAGGGCGACGGCGATACCTTCTTTGCGTCCTCAACTGTGGGCCTCCCCCTGGGCGCAGGGGGCTTTTTCAACGTCACGGCAGAATACCAGAACCGGCATGCGACCAACCGTGCAGATCCATCTTCTATCACCGGGGATGTGGTGATGCGCATCGGCGAAACCGATGTGGAAGCCATGGCGCTGATGTGGAATATGGCGCTGTCCGGCAAGGGCGGCGGTGAGCTTTATGCCTTCGGCGGCTATATGGACCGCAAGGGCCTCTCGGGCGGTTTCTACCGGCATGCGCACCAGGCGGCCCGGTCTGTGCCGCAGCTGTATCCGGAAGGCTTCCTTCCACTTCAAACCACCGATGTCAGCGATTTCAGCCAGGCCGTGGGCTTCCGGTTCGATGCCGAAGACGGCTGGCAATATGACCTGAGCGCTACCTATGGCCGTACCCGGTTTTCTTTCGGGGCGGAAAACACGGTGAATGTGTCGCTCGCCTCCGCCGCATACTATAATGGCCTTGATCCGCTTGATTACAGTTTCACCGAAGGCTTTTCCGGTGCGCTTGAGTTCGAGCAGCTGACCGCCAACTTTGACGCTGTGGGCAGCAGCCAGATTGGCACCGTGCCGTTCAACCTGGCGTACGGGTTCGAATATCGGAACGAGCTTTATGGCATCCGTCCGGGCGATGAAGCCTCCTATAGTTGCGGCACGGTGGACGGCGATTTCGCACCTTCGATCCTGGACCCTGACGTGACAGCGGTGTGCGGCTTCCAGGGCTTCCCGGGCTACAGCCCCGATGTTTCAGGGGAACTCGGGCGCTCAAGCTATGCTTTCTATGTGGATACGGAATTCGAGCCGGGTGAGAACTGGTTCTTCACCGCCGCCGCACGCTATGAGAATTTCGGCCGCACAGGCAGCAAGATCACGGGCAAGCTTTCAGCGCGCTACCAGGCGTCGGACACACTGGCGCTTCGGGGCGCTGTATCCACGGGCTTCCGGGCACCCGCGCTGGCCCAGCGGGCCTTCACATCTGTTATCACCAACACAAGCGCCGAGGGGCTGACCCAAACGCTGGTGGCGCCCGAGGGCCACATCATTCCGCGCACCTATGGTGTCGACAAGCTGGAGCATGAGACCAACACGAATGTGTCCGTAGGGCTGGTCTGGAAACCGGGCAGCAGCCTGAGTGTGACGCTGGATGCCTACCGCATCGATATCCGGGACAGGATCGTACTGGGGCCCACCCTGCCGATCCCAGAAGGCTTGAGCCTGGGGCCCATCGAGGCGGGGTCTTTCTTCTCGAACGGCATCGATACCCGGACAGTCGGCGCGGACCTTGTCGCCACCTATGAGATGGCGCTAGAGCGCGGGGCGTCCCTTGATCTGGTCGGGTCCATCAGCTGGAACCAGACCACCATCCGGGACATCAATGCCCCCGAGGGCGTGTCTGACGATGATTTCTTCCCCTTCGCCGAACAGGTGAATGTGGAACGCGGCCAGCCGCGGTTCCGGGCGGCAACAACGGCTGACTACCGCAAGGGCAGGTTTGGTGCGCTCTTGCGCGTGAATTACTATGGCAACACGGAATCCGCCTTCTATACGGCGGTGGGTAATAACATCCCGCGCGATGTGGCGGTCGATATCCTGGGCCTCGACTATAGCCCCACCACCAAGGCGGGTACGGCGGCCATTGTGGACATTGAGTTTTCCTATGACGTGGGCAGGAACCTGAC
>JBNKYQ010000135.1:0-8222 GCA_050300975.1 Kordiimonas sp. | reverse complement strand
GTGCCGGCCTGCACCACGCGCAGAATTTCCGCATCTTCCCATTCGCTCAGGAAAACTTCTGAAATCGAACCGTTGATCTGTGCGGATGAAAAATCGGATCGCCGGGGACACACGCTACCCTCAGGACGGGGCAGGTTCAGCCAAAACTGAATCAGCTGCTGCGTGGCTTTCGAATGTTGAAGCTGTTCAAGCGCGTTCGTCATTCAGTTACTGGCCTTCTAAACCCTAAACTTCAGGCCAAATCCATTGGCGAAAAATAACAGTCCCATCAGGATAGCGTCACGGGGCCTGCCCCAAGGGCTTCCCGCGTCACGATTGGTCCGGTATGCAAAGGAACACGGCGGTTTTCCGTATTTTTTCTTGCAGCCGACCCCCTGATAAGTGCTCAAATAGTTAGCGAATGGTTGGCCATTTGCAAGCCTTTTCAGGTAAATGAATACACGTTTTCCTCTTAATTTACGTCGTCATGGTTCAATTGGGGGGGGAATCCCGATCCCGCGAGCCTATTTTTCCGCTTTGTGTAGCATGCAGGCGCGCGGACAAACGCCGCCCGCTCACACCCTGCGCACCAAAGCGTGACTGGACCGGATCAGAAGCTTTGCTAGGCTTACCGCTACCAAACAACCGGAGTATGGCATGTTGATCAAGCGGACAAAAAGCTGGGCACTCAGCGAGAATGAGGTAACGCCAGAGGCGGTCTATCAGGACAGGCGGCGTTTCATGACGGGCGCGGGCGCGCTTCTGGGCACAGCAGCGCTCGCGGGCACCGGCGCGCTGCAGGCGGCCACGGACCGCGCCTTGAGGACGCTTGATCACCAGAAAACCGCCTTCGACCCGGGTGAGACACCTACGCCCTATGACGCGGTGACAAACTACAATAATTTTTATGAGTTCGGCACCGGCAAGGGCGACCCGTCTGACAACGCCTGGCGGCTGCAGGTTTCACCCTGGTCTGTTAAAGTTGACGGCATGGTGGACAAGCCGGGCGAGTACGCACTTGAGGACTTGATCGACTATTCGGCGCTTGAGGAACGCATCTACCGGCTTCGCTGTGTCGAGGCCTGGTCGATGGTCATCCCCTGGATCGGGGTGCCGCTCGCGTCCGTTCTCAAGAAATATGGGCCGCAGTCGGGCGCTAAGTATGTCGCGTTCGAAACGCTGGCGGACAAAAGCCAGATGACCGGTGTGAAAAGCTTCTTCAACGTGCTCGACTGGCCTTACCGCGAGGGGCTTCGGATGGACGAGGCGATGAATGATCTGACCTTCCTGGCCGTGGGCCTCTACGGCAAGGAACTGCCGAACCAGAACGGCGCCCCCCTTCGCCTGGTGGGCCGTGGAAATACGGCTTCAAATCCATCAAGGCGATTGTACGGATCACCCTCACCGACCGCGAGCCGCCGACAAGCTGGAACAAGGCCAATGCGCGCGAGTATGGGTTCTATTCCAATGTGAACCCGAGTGTGAACCATCCGCGCTGGAGCCAGGCGTCCGAGCGCCGCATCGGCGAATTCGGCAAGCGCCGCACGCTGATGTTCAACGGATACGAGGATCAGGTGGCGCACATGTACGCCGGCATGGACCTGGCGAGAAACTATTGATGCACGCGCAAACTGTCACCCCGGACCCGGCGCCTAGCGCCGGAGACGATCCGGGGTCCAGAACATAAATAATGCCTTCGCCGCGAAGGATTTTGTGGCGAAGACGCTTTTGGTCTATGGATGCCGTGTCGCAACCTGCCTGCGGCAGGGCACGGCATGACGGGTAATGTAAGAACAAACCCTGGCGGTGAAACACGGATATTTTGATGCAGTTTCTTTCGACACAGACCCTCCGCCGCGTGGGCAAGCCCATCGTGTTTGCCGCCTGCCTTGTCCCGTTCGCCTGGCTGGCCTTCAACTGGTGGCAGGCCTTTGGTGGCGCGCCCCATGATCTGGGGTTCAACCCCAATGAAACGTCCAACCGTTTCTCGGGGGACTGGGCGCTTCGCTTTCTGTTGATCTCACTGGCGCTGACGCCGCTCTCGCGCATCCTGAAGTCCCCGAAGCCGATCCTGTTCCGGCGCATGCTGGGCCTGTTCGCCTATTTTTACGTTTGCACCCATATCCTCAGCTACCTGTGGCTGGACCTCTTGTGGGACTGGGCGGGCCTGTGGGCGGATATCATCAAGCGCGTCTATATCACCGTCGGCATGGCCGCGTTCCTCATGCTCACCCCCATGGCGATCACCAGCACCAAAGGCATGATCAAGCGCCTGGGGGCGAAGAAGTGGCAGAAGCTTCATAAGGCGGTCTATGTCGTCGCCCCGCTCGCGGTGATCCATTTCTTCATGATGCGCAAGGGCTTCCAGTTAGAGCCGCTTGTTTACGGCGCGATATACCTGGGCCTGATGGTCTTCAGGCTGAAGGGCAGGGGGAAGAAGCGCGCCGGGACCGCCTAGGGAGCAGGCAGCTTTCGACCCGAAGCTGACATTGCAGCAACAGAAATACCGCTAAACGAAAATGTCTCGAATTTGCCATAGCTGTCAGGGCGTGGTGTGTGCCTGCCGACAAGATCATTCAGTGTTCAGAGTTTGTAGGCGTTCCTCGGTGCAGGTCCCGCTTGTTGCGGATTTCTGTTGCAAGTCCCTGCCTCCAAACGCCCGAATTCTTGCAACGCTTGCAAATGCGTTCCCCAATCCATTCGCTTTCGAAAGGCTTCTGACACCTCAGGCATTTGCGCATCTTCCTTTGATGCTCTGATACCTCCTCCTGGTAGGTCGTGCCGTCCGAAGTATCGATCATTGGCGTTTGTGCCTCAACATTTTTTGATTCCTTTAATGCCGGTTCTTAGCAAGATGCAGAACACACTGGTCAGCTTCGCGGATTATTTGGCTTGATGAGCCGCAGTCGCACGAAGCGACATCCAACCCGCTGTTCACAACTTGAATTTGCCGCGATCGATACAGTCGCAATTCTTTAGGCCGCTTGGCTCAGCTAGTCTTTAACTTCCTTCACGAGCCGTTTCCTTGACCGCAGCGAGAGTGCTGCAGCCCCGCTTGGCTTGGGCAATTGCGTCTGCCAGGTTGGTGTAGCGGAAATCGCCAAAGTGATAATAATCCACCGGAACACACTTGATGCCATATTTGACCATGTCGTCCAGGTCCGCAGGCTCTGCGTGTTTGTCAAATAAATCTGGTGAAGCGGTGTTGCTGCGCTTTGTTGGCGGGTTTGTGGATGTTGGAGTGGTTGGTTTCTTGGACATGATATGTCCTTTCTAAAGCGTGGCATGAATTTGCCACTCCCTTCATATGGCTATGGTTTGCCTTGATTACTATAGGCGAGTTTCGAGGGCGGTATGTTAGAGGGGATGAACGCCTGGCGGCTGATCATTTCCTTGCTATTGTTCCGGATCCGTGTTCTAAGCGGTGCAAATGTCGTGTGTAGATGACTTCATCAGCGGCATTCAATTCTCGTCATTGATCCTCAGATTGCTGCCTTGAATAGCCAATTTTGGCAAAGAATATTACGGCAGCTGATCTACACAGACTTCCCAAACAAAGTGCCTGCTTTTTTTCGCCTCATAAGGTGAAGCGTAGCAGGAGGATTGAAGAGACTATTTGACATATTTTAAAGATCTCGGCCTCGCCGAGTCAGTCCTGCGTGCCATTGATGCGACAGGATATACGACCCCAACACCTATCCAGTGTGACGTCATCCCGGCCATGAACGCTCATAACGACGTTATTGGCATCGCGCAGACCGGTACCGGTAAAACCGCTTCTTTTGTATTGCCGATCCTGAACCGGATTTCGGCCCGGAAAAAGCGGCATTGGCCAGGAACTTGCGGCGCGCTCATACTGACGCCGACGCGCGAGCTGGCCCAGCAAATCGCCGAAGAAATTCAAACTTTCAGCAGGTTCATGAAAGTGAGCGCGCCTGTCGTTGTTGGCGGTGTCAGCCCCCGCCCCCAGATTGCGGCATGCGCCCCTGGTGTCGACATCATTGTTGCGACACCGGGAAGGCTTCTTGATCATATGGCATCGGGCGCTATCCGGCTTGGCCAGACCCTTCAGGTGGTGGCCGATGAAGCCGACCAGATGATGGACATGGGTTTTCTGCCTGAGCTTCAGAAGATCATGCTTGCCTTGCCGAAACAGCGCCAAACCATTTTGATGTCAGCAACAATGCCGCCACAAATCAGGAAGTTGGCAAATGAATTCATGACCAACCCGACGGAAATTTCAGTGGCGCCTGCATCAAGGCCGATCGCTCGTATTTCCCAGATTGTAAAGTGTGTTGAGAAGGGCGCGAAACGGAACGCCCTGCTTGATGTTCTAGAAAATGACGCAGTCAAAAAGGCTATTGTTTTTACCCGTACGAAACATGGCGCGGACAAGGTCGCTGCCGATTTGGCGGACGCTGGACAACCTGCTGTGGCCATTCATGGCGACAAAGGCCAGGCGGAACGCGAGAAGAGCCTGGCAGGGTTCAGGGATGGCCAGTCCAGAATATTGGTCGCAACCGACATTGCCGCCCGCGGCATTGATATTGACGACATTTCACACGTTATCAATTTCGATATGCCCCTTGCCCCTGAAGCCTATGTGCACAGGATCGGCCGAACCGCACGGGCTGGCCGCAGCGGCGTTGCCATATCCCTATGCGATTCATCGGAGGTGAAACTTTTGCGTGCGATCGAGAAGCTTACCGGGCACCAGCTAATGCCTTTGCCGGTGCAGCCTCGCTCTGGCGGTGACGGCGCAGTCGAAACTCGCAGCGCCTCAAACGGTCGCACAAAGGCAAAGCCAGCCCAAGACCAGAAACCCAAGCGCGCCAGCCAAGATACACCCCGACCGCAGAGCAGGAAACCCGGCGTGCCACCATGGCGTAAGCCCGGACCCGAATTGCCCACTGACGGCTTGATGCGCGTTCTCGGTGAAAGCAGATCACTCGCCGCAGGCATCGCCTGACAAGGGCGCATACTATTCAATCAAATTGATATCCAAATTGTAGACTGAAAGGAAATTCATATGGCTACAGGTACTGTAAAATGGTTTAACCCGGACAAGGGCTTCGGCTTCATCAAACCAACTGACGGCGGCGCTGACGTATTCGTACACATCAGCGCGATTGAGCGCTCCGGCCTCAGCGGTCTGAATGAAGGCGATGAAGTCGGGTTTGAAATCCATGTCGACGAAATGCGCGGCAAGTCTTCTGCTGAAAGCTTGCAGTTGACGTAAAGAATTAAGGTGAGACGCAATGCGTCTCACCTTAATTCTCGGAGGCCGGCTCGCCCCCAACCGCTGATGTTGTTTGCAATCTGCAACTGATTGGCTAAGGTTGGCGGGCCATACCGCCGTATGAGGTTCGCTTCTGTTTCCCGGCAGGCGAACCTTTTTTGATGCCTGTACCGCAATGCTTGACAGTGCATCGATAGAGGACCGGAAAATGATGAAAATAGTGCCTGTGGTAATTGACGATATTTATGTTCCAACGGCGCGGCGTGCGGAGCTCGACCAGACAAAGCTGGAAGCAATGACCGAAACCATGCTGAACGGGGACGAACAGAAGCCGATCAAGGTTCGCCGGGGCAAGGGCCGGTTTGTGCTGGTCGAAGGAATTCACCGATTAGAGGCCAGCAAGGCCCTGGGAGAAACGGAGATCGGTGTCTATATCGTTCAGGCTCCAAAATTCTGAAGACTGTTGTGGCCTTGGGCCGATAGATATGCCTGCGATGGGTCAGAAAGCGACTATTCTTTCTTTAGAGAGCCTCGCTTTGCCACTGTCCGATTCTGGCCGACAGTCGCCTGTCCATAATGTGACATGCCCGCTTGCCTTTATCTGAGCCGACCTACATGACCCTTAAGAGACACTGTGTGCGCGGGCCTTGATATGTGGGCGCCGCGGCACAAACCAAAATCAGCCAATGGGAGACTTAGGCATGAGCACAACGGGTAAGCAACTCTTCACCACGCTTGAAAGCAACGGCACGCTGACCGTCGCCATTGAGGACGTGACCTTCCCTGATCCCACGGGCAACCAGGTGCTGGTCAAGATGGAAGCGGCGCCGATCAACCCGTCGGACCTGGCCATCCTGACCAGCGCGGCTGACCTTGAGAACGCTGAATATTCCCCCGGCAAGTATGTCGCCCAAATGCCGGAGCCGTTCAATAGCGGCTCAAGAGCACGTCACGGCTTGAAGCTTCCTGCAGGGAACGAAGGCGCGGGAACCGTGGTCGCCGCCGGTGACAGCGACATGGCCAAGGCGCTTGTGGGCCAGCGGGTTGCCTGCGTGCCGGGCAATGCCTACAGCCAATACGCAATCGCTGACGCAAACATGTGCCTGCCGCTTGGCGACCATTCGGCGGAGGACGGCGCGAGCGCGTTCGTCAACCCCATGACCGCCCTTGGCTTTGCGGAAAACGCCAAGATGGACGGCCAGGACGCCATCCTGCACACCGTGGGCGCATCCAACCTGGGGCAGATGCTGACCCGCATCTGCAAGGAAGACGGCCTCGGGCTCGTCAACATCGTGCGCAAGGAAAGCCAGGTTGAGCTCCTTGAAAAGCTTGGCTCAACCCATGTGGTCAATTCATCCGCAGACGGTTTCATGGGCAACCTGCGGGCCGCGATCGATGACACGGGCGCCTTCTACGGCTTTGACCCGATCGGTGGCGGGCAGTCGGTCGACACTGCCTTTAAGGCGATGGAACAGGTTGCCGTTAGCAGGATGACCGAATATTCGCGCTATGGCTCCAACCAGCCGAAGCGCATGTTCATCTATGGGCGGCTGGATGTCGGGCCGACGATCCTGTCGCCGAGCTATGGTTTCGGCTGGACCCTGTCTGGCTGGCTATTGTTCCCGTTCCTTCAGTCGGTGGGCATGGAAACGGTTCTGCGGATGCGCAAGCGCGTGCTTGAAAACCTCACCACGACCTTCGCGAGCAGCTACAAGAAGCGCGTCAACTTGGAAGAAATGCTGACCAAGGAAGCGGTGACGGATTACCGCGCCATGCGTACCGGCGAGAAATATCTGGTGACCCCCTGGTCATAGACGCGGCCGGGTTATAGACACCCAGCTCATAGACACAAAGAGCGAGGAGCGACCATCCCGGTGGTCGCTCTTCATTTGTCTTGGCTATGTGCCGCGTGGTTTGGCGCGGGCGGTGGCCTCAGCGCCCGCCGGGTCTTCCGGCCAATAGTGGCGCGGGTAGCGGCCTTTCATGTCCTTGGCGACAGCGGCCCATGAGCCGGCCCAGAAGCCCGGCAGGTCCCGGGTCATCTGTATCGGGCGATGCGTGGGCGACAGCAGGATCACAAGGAGCGGCACCTTGCCGCCCATGATGGATGGGTGGCGGGTCAGGCCAAACAGTTCCTGCACGCGCACTTCAATCGCGGGCGCGGTTTCATGGGCATAGTTGATGGGGAGGCGCGAGCCGGTCGGTGCCTCAAAGTGCGACGGCAGCAGGTCATCGATCTGCGACCTCAGCTCCCACGGCAGCAGGGCAGACAGCGCCCCTTCCAGCATATCAGCGGTGATTTTCGAAATAGCTGTGGCGCCCCCCAGATAGGGCGCGAGCCAGCCTGCGACGTCCTCCCCAAGGGCCTTGTCGCTCAGGGCCGGCCATGGCGCGCCAAGGGCGTCATGCAGGTAAGTCACGCGGTCGCGCAGCGCCTTTTGCCCCTTGCTCCAGGGCAGGACATCAAGTCCCAGGTCCTGGACGCCTTCGCACAGCAGCGCGGCGGCGGCTTCGGTGTCTTCAACCTTAGTGGTAGCGTCCGCGAGGATAACCTGGCCGATGGCCCGCACGCGCCGTGCCCGGACGCTCCGTGATCCCGTGTCAAACTCCAGCCGCGTTTCCTCCGTGATATGGGCGGCGAAACTTTCCTCGATCTCATTGATATCAATGGCTGCGGCGGCGCGGATACGCCCGGTCGCGGCCTGGCCTGTGATGTCTGTCACCACCAGAAACTTCTGTTTCGCAAGCGCGTCGGTTTCCGGCAGGCTGGCGGCGCGGCCATTCACAAGCCGGTAACGGCCCGGCTTCCCGGCGGCTTGCGCCAGCCGGTCCGGGTAGGCGTAGGCGAGCATCTGCCCAATGCTCATAGCCTCGCGCGGTCCCTGTGCGCGCCCCGCCAGCTTTGCCCAGCGCGCGGCGAGCGCTCTGGCGTCCCGGGCGCGCGGGCCCTTGTCAGCCAGGAAGCGGTGCAGCCGTTGTTCAAGGTCGGTCGCGTCGCCGCCCA
>JBNKYQ010000134.1:0-8254 GCA_050300975.1 Kordiimonas sp. | reverse complement strand
GGTACCGCAGATGGCGGTTTTCTTGACCTTAACCAGAACGTCGTTGTGGCCGACTTCCGGCATCGGCACGTCTTCCATCCAGATGCCTTTTTCGGCTTTTGCTTTGACAAGTGCTTTCATGTGTTTTGTCCCTCACATGCGCCTTTTTGAGGCTTTAGCTGATAATACCCAGTTCGCGGCCAATCTTGCCGAAGGCTTCAACGGCGCGGTCGATATGTTCCGGCGTGTGGCCTGCGGACATCTGCGTGCGGATACGCGCCTGCCCTTTCGGTACGACTGGGAAGGAGAAGCCGATGACGAAAATGCCCTCGCCGAGAAGCTTGTCAGCCATGTCGGCGGCCAGCTTGGCGTCCCCCAGCATCACAGGGATGATCGGGTGATCAGCACCCGCGAGGGTAAAGCCCAGCTTTTCCATGCCCTCGCGGAAACGCTTGGAGTTGGCGTGCACGCGGTCCCGCAGCTGAGAGCCTTCCTCAAGGATTTCAAGAACCTTGATGGATGTGGCGGCAATCACAGGCGCCAGCGTGTTCGAGAACAGGTAGGGGCGCGAGCGTTGGCGCAGCCAGTCAACCACCTCAGCCGATGCCGCCGTATAGCCGCCGGACGCGCCGCCAAGCGCCTTGCCCAGCGTGCCGGTGATGATATGCACCCGGTCCTGCACGCCGAAATGCTCCGGCGTGCCGGCGCCAGTCTTGCCGATAAAGCCGGCGGCATGGCATTCGTCAACCATGACCATTGCGTCGTATTTCGCTGCAAGATCACAGATCTTGTCCAGCTGGGCCACGATGCCGTCCATGGAGAAGACGCCGTCGGTGGCGATCAGGCGAAAGCGCGCGTCCTGTGCGTCCTTCAGGCACTGCTCCAGTTCCGCCATGTCGTTGTTGGCATACCGGAAGCGCTTGGCTTTACAAAGCCGCACGCCGTCAATGATCGAGGCATGATTGAGCGCATCTGAAATGATCGCGTCTTCAGGGCCAAGCAGTGTTTCAAACAGGCCTGCGTTGGCGTCAAAACAGCTTGGGTAGAGGATCACATCTTCCGTTTTCAGGAATTTGGCCAGCTTGCCCTCAAGCTCCTTGTGCACATCCTGCGTGCCGCAGATAAAGCGCACGCTGGACATGCCGTAGCCGTGCTCATCCAGCGCCTTCTTGGCGGTATCCACCAGGATATGGTCGTTCGACAGGCCAAGGTAATTGTTGGCGCAGAAGTTGATGAAATCCGTGTCGCCGCTGCCTTCCACATGCACGGCGGCCGACTGTGGCGTGGTGATGACGCGCTCTTTCTTATAGAGCCCCGCTTCTTTCACGTCTGCCAGTTGTTCCTGAAGATACGCCTTATAGCGATCAGTCATGCCCAAATCCCTCCTGAAATACCACTCGTCATGCTGAACTTGTTTCAGCATCCATGCCCAAGGTCGATGCCGCTCCCAAAGGACCTGCCAATGGACCCTGAAACGAGTTCAGGGTGACGGCTGAGTTCGATATGTTAAATACACTGTTCAATATATTGGTCAATAGCCAATATAATCCGTCATACTGCGCTTTTAGGGCGCCAGAACCAGCATCAGGGCACGTGCGGGTTTTTGCCCTTTATTTTCAATAAAGTGCGGCACGTCCGCCTGGTAGCGCGCCGTGTCGCCTGCTTCAAAGTCCTGCACGTTTGCGCCGATACGCACGCTCAAAGCGCCTTCCAGCACCGTCAGATGCTCCATGGTGCCGCTGGCGTGCCCTTCTGATTCGAGGCAGCCATCGGCTTCAAGCCGCATATCATACCATTCGGTTTTGCTGACAAGGTCAATCGGCCCCAGGATCCTCAGCGTGCATTTGCCGTCGGCGCTTTGTATCTCAGGCGTCTGGTGGGCCTTGACGATCTCGATCTCAGGCGCGCTTTCTTCTTCCGCCTCTGGCGTATCCAGAAGACTCGCAAGATCAATCCCCAGGGACTGGGTCAGGCTCCACAGCGTGCCAAGCGTCGGGTTCGTGAGCCCGCGTTCGATCTGGGACAGCATGGATTTGGACACGCCGGACATCTTCGCAAGCGCATCAAGCGTCAGCTTTTCCCGGCTCCTGAGGGCCTTGATTTTCTGGCCCACGTCGGGCGGTGAATTGCGTGTCATGATCCTGTCCTTATCGGGCTTTTGTTCACTATATTGAATTTTTCTGCCCGATCCAGCGGGAAATTTGGCATGGCTTGACCTCGGTCAACACCCGCGCCCTTACAAAAGGATAGAAACCCATATAGTTGCAAGTGAAACTATATGGTGATGTGCATGACGGTCGATCATTCTACTGAGGCCTACAAGGCCTATTTCCTGGGCCCCAAGGCGGAGAACGAAGCCTGGATGCGCTCTGAATTTCAGGCGATCCTTGAGCATTGGTTCCAGTGGCGGAAGAATCTGTTTCCAGCCGATCAGCAGGTATCTGTGAAGGCAGAGCGCCGCACGCCCGCGTACCTGGACGCGCGGGAACGGATGGTGCAGGGGCTGGAGGAGCTGACAGAACTGCTGGAAGACGAGGTGCCCAAGTTCACGCCGCGCTATATCGGCCATATGGTGTCTGAGCTGACGCTGCCGTCGCTGATGGGCCATTTCGCCATGCTCTTGCATAACCCCAACAATACCAGCCGCGATGCCTCGAAGGTCGGCCAGAAGATCGAGGCTGAGGTCATTGCCATGCTGGCGGACATGATGGGTTTCGACCCCGCGCGCGCCACGGGCCATATCACCGGCGGCGGCACGGTGGCGAACTTCGAGGCCGTCTGGCGCGCCCGCTTCCGGCAGGATCACTGGCTCAGCCTCGCGCTCTACCTTGCGGAAGAACGGGGGGTTAAGCTTGACCTGTTTGGAGCCGCCCACATGGGCTGGAAACGCTTCACTGAACTGCTTGCGGAGCACAGCGTGGTGCTGGATGACCTGCGCGGCTATAGCGGCGTGGCCACCAACCCTTATGAATTCGGCGAGCGCATGACGCGGGCATTCGGCAAGCCCTACCGGGGGCCAGTGATGCTGGTGCCCGAGAACAAGCATTTCTCCTGGACCAAGGCGACCAACATTTTCGGCTATGGCGAGCATGCCTTCTGGCCCATAGCATTAGACGCGCGCGGCAAGATGGACTTGGCGACGCTCGAAGCGCAGATCGCCCGCGCCCAAACCGAAGGCCGCCCCGTCGCAATGGTTGTCAGCGTGGCGGGCACAACAGAAACTGGTGAGATCGACCCCGTTGACCGGGTACAGGCACTGCTTGAGCGCCTGCGCGCTGAGCACGGCTTAGACATCTGGCACCATGTGGATGCAGCCTATGGCGGCTTCCTGTGCAGCCTTTTGCGTGGCACGCCATCAGATGTGCTGAGCCCGGCGAACGCCGCAGCCCTTGCGGCCATCGGGCAGGCGCATTCCGTGACCATCGACCCGCACAAGCTGGGCTATGTGCCCTACAGCTGCGGCGCCATCATCACGAAGGACGAGCAGGCCTATGCGGTCTCAAGCTTCAAGGCGCCATATCTGGAGCGCCAACTGGAGGTGCCGGACAAATGGTCGACCACGCTTGAAGGCTCGCGCTCGGCTGCCGGTGCCGCCGCCACCTGGCTCACGGGCAAAACCATGGGGTTCGATACATCGGGCCTCGGCGGCGTGATTGCGGAAACCATCCTGGCGTGCCGGGCGTTCAAGGCACGGGTGGTGGGTGCTTTGCCGTTCGTGCGCCCCTTGGACCCATCAGAGACCAACATCCTGTGTTTTTCGCTGGCGGAAGAGGGCATGAGCCTGAAGGCGTCGAACGCCGCCACGGAAGCCGTGTTCGACCGCTTCGTGGCTTGCTCGGAATTCTCGGTCTCCAAGACCACGCTGACGGGCAAGGCGCACGCCCAGGTGATCGCCCGCCACGTGAAAAGCCATGGCGGCACTCTGGATGATGACCGCCTGGTGCTGATCCGCTGCGTGTTCATGAACCCCTTCTGGCGCGAAGAGGCTGTGGCGGAAAAGTTGACGGCAGACATCATCGAACACCTGCGCGACTGGTTCCATCCCGCCAAGGCGGCTTGAGCGCGCTGCCGGGGATGGAGTTATCCATGCCCGGCGATCCATTAATCGCCCACCTCACGTCTTGACATCTCGTTTTCAATCCCTATTTTCGAGTCACACTTTGAAATACAAAGTACTTTGTTAAAGAAGAAAGCGAGGATGAAAATGAACAAGGAAAATAGACAGAAAAGCTGGCTGGGCGTCTGGAAAGCCCCGCTCGGGTCTGTGTTGATGGTCTTGGCGTGGGTCATGGTTGGTAAGATCGCACGCGCGGATACTGCGGATGAAGGGGTGCAGCCGGTGCCCGCCACGCAGATGCAACAGATCGATCTGTATGACACCGCGCGGGAACGGCCTGTGAAAATCACCGTCTGGTACCCGGGTGGTGGTGTGTGCGAGAGCGCACGGGTGTGCCTGCCGGCACGCACGCGCCTTGAGGGCGGCATGGTGTTGAGCCACGGCGCCATGGGCGCGGCCATGAACTATAACTGGATCGGCCATGCGCTGGCCTCGCAAGGCCATGTGGTCGTGGGTGTCAATCACTATGGTGAAAGCTGGGCCTATGGCCGCGAGCATGTTGACCCCGCGTCTGTCCTGAAATTCTGGGACCGGCCTGCGGACGTTCGCTTCGTGCTGGACCAACTGGCGGCTAACAAGATGGGCGCGGACGCCATCTTCAGCGCGGCGATTGACTGGACGAATGTCACCGCCATCGGCCATTCCTCAGGCGGGGCAACGATGGCGGCACTGGCCGGTGCGCGCTTCCCGCTGGAACGCGCCCGGGCCTACTGCCAGACGGACGCTGCCAAATCGGACAAAAGCTGTGCATATATAGTAGGCCGCCCGGCGCTGCAGAAAGTAGCTTCGGCCCAAAGCATGATGGTGGGTGAGCGTGACGCACGCCTGACGCGCCTGATCCTTATGGACCCCGCCATGGGCCATATCGTGACGGAGGAAAGCCTGCGCATGGTGGCGGTGCCCACGCTGGTGGTCGGGTCAGAAGACAATGATTTCCTGCCCTACGCCCGCCATGCCGGTTTCTACGCAGGTGCCATCCCCAATGCACGCAGCCGCGCGCTCACAAATGGCGAGGGGCATTTCATCTATATGGATGTATGCGACCATCCCTATAAGGCCATGGGTGTTTCGCTGTGCACGGACCGCGCGGGCGTGGACCGGCAGGCCGTGCATCAGGGCCTTTACGGCGCGATCTTCGGTTTCCTGGTCACAAGCGGCCGGTAGGCTACTTGTGTGGGTCCGGTATTTGGGGGAAATGCCGGGCCAGTGCGCCGTTCTTGCGGGCCTTGTCGATCTGTCCCTGCACGTGGCGGACAAGCGTTTCGGTTTCCGGGCTTTTCCAGCAGGCCAGGTTTTCTTCGAACTCAAGCACAGGGGCCGCGGGGTCGTACCGTACGTCGCTCGCGCCCTCAAGCTTCTGAAGCGCCAAGGCCGCATCGATGCTGTAGGCCAGCACCATCTGCACGCGCTTCTGTTCCAGCAGGCGGAAGGCTTCAAGGGTGGAGGGCACCTTGGCGTATTTGAGCCGCCTCAGCGCCGGGGCATAAAGCGTGGCATCGGTGTGGGCGATGGTGTCGACGCCCACCAACTTGGTACCGATGGTGCGGGCTTCCGTGGGCGGGGCTTCATGAAGCGCGAACATATGCACCGCGATGCGGTTGAATGGGCCCGCGAAAATCAGGTTGCTGAATTCTTCTTCCGAGAGGACAGAATGGGGAATGCGCTTGCCCCCGGGCAGGGTAATGTTACCAAACAGGCACTGGCTTTCCTGCCGGGCCCACTGCATCACACCGCGCTGGCCGGGGTAGATGGTGATGGCAAGCTCCACCGGAGCGCCTTCGAACAACAGGTCTATCAGCCGGTTATAAGGGAGGTCCGCCCCTGTCATCAGCAGGTTCGGCATTTCCTGTGCGGCAATGGTGATGGCGGGTTTGTCTGCGCTCGCGCTGGTCGCGGGAGACCACAGGAGGCAGGCAACAAAACTCAACAGCTTTAGCGTAACTCGCACCATACTTCCCTTCAGCCCCCTAGGCCTTCAACCCTCGGGCCTTCAGACCACCCAAGCCAAGAATAAAGCTGCCTTCTTAACAACCGGTTATTGAGGCACCTACTTAAAGTGGGCTGAACAGAAGCCGGGTGTCAGCGCTGGCGCCCAGCGCAGCGGCAAGGGCGTCCCGCTTGATCGGGGCCTGGGCAACGCGGAAGTCATCCCCCAAACGCGCGATCAGCGCCGGTGTGTTGAGGTCCGCGTCCGTCAAGTCGCCTAACGTGCAAGCGCGGGCGCCGCGAATAAGCGGGATGTTTTCCAGATCCGCCTCCATGCAGGGGCCGGCGTCAAACACGTCCACCTGATTCCGGAACCGGAAGCCTTGCTTTTCCAGGAGCGCGCGGGCAGGGCGGGTCTTGTCGTGGGTCAGGCCGATCACCGCCTGCGCTTCATCGGGCAGCAGTTCGGTGTAAATCGGTACCTTGGGCATCAGGTCCGCGATGAAGCGGTTGGAGATGCCGGACCGCGCATCGGCTTCGGCGAAATCCAGCTTGAAGAACTTGCGCCCCACGGCTTCCCAGAAGGGGGAGCGCCCCTCCGCGTCTGTCCAGCCGCGCATTTCCGCCATCACTTGCGGGCCGAAACGCTCGCGCTGTGCCGCCATCAGCATGAAACGGCTGTAGGACAGCAGCGTCCCGCGCCCGCCGCCCCGGAGGGCAGGGTCCATGAACAGGGTGCCGATTTCGGCAAAGCCATGGAAATCATTAACCAGCGACAGCACGCTGGCCTCGCAACTGACGCCAATTTCAGGCGCGCGGGCGGCGTGCTTTGACAGGCGGTAGCTATAGAAAGGCTGGCCGTGCCCCAGGTTGGTATAGATGGCGCTGACACCTGAAAGCGTGCCGTCCGCTTCTTCCATCACCAGCAGGTATGTCTCAGCACTCAGCGCCTCCAGCGGGCGGGCGAAAGAGGTGAGCGATGCCTCAACGCGCTCAATCCAGGCGGCATCGTCTTTTGGCAGCGTGGTCATGCCCTGACCGGCCTTGGCGGCGAGCGCCATCAGCTTCTTCAGGTCGTCCCGTCTTGCAGCTCGAATAATCATCCCATGTCCCTTCCCATGGTTCTTGTTTAGCATGCAGCTGCCCGATTTTTTTTCGGAACTTGGCCCCTGTCGCCGCACAAGATGCGGCTGGCGCACAATTTTCCGCCATTCTTACGGTGCCGTTTATGCTCAAATGCACCCGTAAACCGAGCCCGGGGGGATTTAGGAATGACGACTGAGACAAAAGGCCCGCGAAAGGGTCAGGCGCCACACGCGGTGGTCATGGTGCTGCCGCACCACTTCTACCCCAATGAGGAAACCGCAGCGGACAATGCCTTCCAGGAAGAGGGCGGCAACCGAGAACGCACGGAAAAGCGCGCCTTTGATGAGGTGCAGGGTGCCGTGGATGCCCTACGCGGCGCGGGCGTGACGGTTCATTTGTTTGAAGACAAGGACAGAGAGACGCCCGACAGCGTGTTCCCCAACAACTGGTTTTCAACTCACCCGGATGGCCGCGTGGTTCTATACCCGATGTATGCGCCATCCCGCCGGGCGGAGCGCCGGGACGACATCATCGATTTCCTGCGCGAAACTTATGACGTATCGGGTGTGATTGACTATTCCTCGTTCGAGTATGCCGAAAAGTTCCTGGAAGGCACCGGCGCCATGGTGCTGGACCACGCCAATATGGCGGCCTATGTGTCGCTGTCGCACCGGGCGGATGAGGCGCTGGTGACGCGCTTCTGCAGCGACTTCGGCTATGACCCCGTGATGTTTGAAACCCGCGGGCCGGACGGCAACGCCATCTACCATACCAACGTGATGATGAATGTGGGCACCAAGCTGGCGCTGGTTGGCCTTTCCACCATCGTGGGCAAGGACAAACGGCAGGAGATCGAAGACCGGCTGGCGGCCACGGGCCGCACGCTCATCGACCTGAGCGCCGACCAGATCGCGCATTTCGCCGGCAACGCGCTTGAAGTGCGGACGGACAAGGGCCTTGTGCTGGTGCTCTCAGACACCGCGCTTGCCAGCCTGACGGCTGAACAGGTCGCCCAGATCGAGGCTGAAATGCCCTTGCTGCCGCTCCATGTCCCGACGATCGAGAAAGCGGGTGGCAGCGCCCGCTGCATGCTGGCGGGCATCCACCTGAAGCCGAAGGGCTAGGCGCGCGGGAATTTCCCTTTGC
>JBNKYQ010000133.1:0-8285 GCA_050300975.1 Kordiimonas sp. | reverse complement strand
AAAGAGGCTGACATGGTGATGGTGCTGGCGCCGGATGAGCATCAGGCCGCTATCTACCGTGATGAACTGCACGCCAACATGAAACAGGGTGCGGCGCTGATGTTCGCCCACGGCCTGAATATCCACTTTGCGCTCATCGAGCCACGGGAAGACCTTGACGTGATCATGGTTGCGCCAAAGGGCCCGGGCCACACGGTGCGCAGCCAGTATGCGGCTGGCAAGGGTGTGCCGTGCCTGATCGCCGTGCATCAGGACGCGTCCGGCAAGGCCCACGACCTGTGCCTTTCCTACGCCTCCGCCATCGGCGGTGGCCGCTCGGGCATCATTGAAACCAATTTCCGTGAAGAGTGCGAAACCGACCTCTTCGGCGAGCAGGCCGTTCTGTGTGGCGGCGTATCCGAGCTGATCAAAGCCGGTTTCGAGACGCTCACCGAAGCGGGCTATGCGCCAGAGATGGCTTATTTTGAGTGCCTGCACGAAGTGAAGCTGATCGTGGACCTCATTTACGAGGGCGGTATCGCCAACATGCGCTACTCCATCTCGAACACCGCCGAATATGGCGACTATAAAACCGGCCCGCGGATCATCACTGACGAGACCAAGGCCGAAATGAAGCGCGTTCTGGAAGACATCCAGCAAGGCCGCTTCGTCAAGGACTTCATGCTGGACAACGCCGCCGGTAACCCTGAGCTGAAGGCCCACCGTGGCCTCGCACAGCGTCATCCAATCGAAGAAGTTGGCACCAAACTCCGTGGCATGATGCCATGGATGAAAGAGGGCAAACTGGTCGACAAGGCGAAAAACTAACCCCCTTAGACTACTCTCACGTAGAGTTCATGGGCGGCCCACTCCTGGGGTCGCCCTTTTTTTGCCTTGAAACGGGCGTATCAGGGAAAGATCGATTTACTGGGGCAGGTGGGGCTGCTATGGCTCCCCCGGTTTCGAGGGCAACAGGAGCATCCCATGAATAAATTCACGATGGCAGGTCTATCCCTGTCGGCAGCGCTGGTATTTGCGCCAACGGCCTTTGCCGGCGATTTCAGTGGCCTCTATGGCGGCATTGAAAGCTCGATTGACGTCAGCGACCAGTCGGTGCTGGTTGGTGGTCTGATCGGCTACCGCATGGAACCCGTGCCCTACGTTGTTGTGGGTGTTGAAGGCAGCTACGGCAATCACGTTGAAGGCACGCGCGACGTCAGCGGCGCCGTTGGCGACTTTGGCGGCGAATGGGACATCACGGGCATTGCCGGCATCGTCTTCGGCGATGACGACCAGAATATGGTCTATGGCTCCATCGGCTATATGAACGTGAGCTACCAGACCATCGGCGTGATTGGTTCCACCAGTTCAAGTGACGTGCGGCTGGGCGCGGGTGTCGAGCACCAGTTCAGCGACCTCCTGTCCTTCCGCATCGGCGCGGATTATGCCAAACCAGCGGGCGAAGCCACCTACCGCATCAAGGCCGGGCTTCTTGTGAGCTTTTAGGGCTCGCGGATATCAGTCGACGAGGGCGGCTCAACCGGGCCGCCCTTTTTTATTCAGTTACGGTCGCCAAAACGTCCCTAATCTTTGGCTGTAGCAGGTGGGCACCGCCGCTGACATTGGAAAGCACGGCAACCACAAGCCCGCGGTCCAAGTAGATGTCCAGGTTGGCGCTGATGCCGTAGAAGCCGCCACTATGACCGACAATGCGGTTGTCCTGTGAGCCCGCGACCTTGAAACCGTAACCGTAGGATTCCTGGTGAAACTCTGACCTTGGCTTGAAGAGGGCATAGGTGTTTTCGGCGTTTAGCAGTTTGAACCCGGTCAGGGCCTGGGCAAAATGATAAAGGTCTGTGACGGTCGAGAAGCAGCCTCCAGCGGGGCCACCCTTGATAACATGGGAAAACAGGTTGTTTGAAAAGCCGGTAACGCTCTTTTCTGTAGGATGATAACCGATCGCCACATTCTTGAAAGGTTGATCCATATCGAAGCAGCTGGAATTCGGCATGTCGGCCACTGCATAGATATGGCTGCGCACATAATCGTCGTAACTCTGGCCCGATACCGCTTCGATCACCACACCTAAAAGCAACATGCCTGTATTGCTGTACCTGTACCCGGTGCCGGGTTCAAAGGCCAAGGTTTCGCCTGCTACCAGCGGTTTGAAGTCTTCAATGTTGCGGTAAGTGTAGCGGGAGGCGTTGAAGAATTCGTCGGTGAAATAGCTGCCAAGGCCTGATGCGTGGGTCAGCAAGTGTTGGATCTGGATTTTGCGGCTGATCTCAGCCGGGAGCCACTCTTTATCGGCATATTGATCCAGCGTGTCCGTCAGCTTCAGTTGACCATTTTGGACTAACTGAAGGATGGCGACTGCCGTGAACATCTTGTTCATGGATCCGAGGTTGAAGCGCGTATCGAGATTGTTTGGCACATCAAAGCGCCTGCTGGCCAAGCCAGTAGCGGTCTCATAGAGGACCGTATCGCCTTTTGCTATCAGGACCGCGCCGGAAAAAGCCCCGCTGCCTGTATGGTTTTGGACAAGGTCATCGATCTTGGAAACCGCGTCATCAATCGTGGCGGCCTGTGCGATCTGGCTGAACCCAAGAACGACCGCTACGGCAATTGAAAGAACCCGCATAAAATCCCCCGCTTCAATAATTTACGTAATATCATTACACAAAAAGCACAGCAGCCGTCAAATACGGCCGTGACTTTTTCAATTGGTGAATTATGGTCACCGCTATGACCAGCATCCTGCCCATATCGACTGACCGCCTAGTGCTTCGTGCGTTTCGCGAGGATGACGCGGTGGCGTTCCATGGTTGGCGCAATGACGCCGAGGTGGCGCGCTATACGCTTTGGGATTATCCGTTCGCCATGGACCGGGCGGAGAAATTCTGCCGCGAGCAGGCGGCGCTCACGCCATTCCCCGAAGGCCGCTACCACCAGCTGATGATCGAGGAGAAAGCCACGGGGCTGGCCATCGGCGATATCGGCGTCGGTAACGGCGTCACACCCGAGGGGGCAGGCCATGTCCGGATCGGCTATTCCCTGAGCACCGATGGGCAGGGCAAGGGCTATATGACCGAAGCGCTCAGGGCCCTGTTGCCCGCGCTTGTCGAGGCCTTGGGTGTCATCACATTCTCTGCCGACATTGATGTGCGCAACCCGGCGTCCGGCCGCGTGCTCGAACGCGTGGGCTTCAAACCCATCGGTCCGGTGCATCTGAAGCGCACGTTCGTCAAGGGCGAATGGTGCGACGAGCAGGACTATGAACTGGATGTGGCAGGCAGCTGGCTCAGCAACAAAGAATAGTTTCGCTTGTTACTGTTTGAAATAAAATTTCCCAAATTTGCCTCTTGCGATTATAAAATAATATGATACTCCTAAATTTATCGGGCAAATACGCCCGGATATACAGGATTTGCAAGGGGTCTAAGACGGATGAACGGTCGGACACCACATAAGAGACAGGCAAAAGCCATCGCCGTATCCAAGCAGGCGTCGGCTGATTTTACGCGTGTCATTCTTGCCTCCGGCCTCCTGTTTACCCTCCTACTCGCTGGTCTATCGCTCCTCGGTGCGGGTCGACTTATCGGCCCTTGAGCATCGGAAGCTGAGGCACATTTGTGCACAGATGCTTAAGGGTAATGCCAGCTGAAGTCATTCATTCAGATCGTTACTAAACATATCGGGAATAAAGCCATGTCACACAGTGAAGCAAACCGTGTGCGAATATTTGACACCACCTTGCGCGACGGCGAGCAATCGCCCGGCGCGTCCATGACCCTGGAAGAAAAACTGCAGATCGCCCGCGTGCTTGAAGCCATGCGCGTGGATGTGATTGAAGCCGGGTTTGCCATTGCATCGAACGGGGATTTCGAATGCGTGAACCGCATTGCGAAAGAAATCAAGGACAGCACGGTCTGTTCGCTCGCGCGCGCCGCGCTTGGGGACATTGACCGGGCAGGCGAAGCGATCAAGCCCGCCAACAGTGGCCGTATCCACACCTTTATCGCCACCAGCCCGCTGCATATGAAAGTGAAGCTGCAGATGGAACCTGAGGCTGTGATCGAAGCGATCCACGGGTCTGTCAGCCGCGCCTGTACTTTCACAAATGATGTGGAATGGTCCGCCGAAGACGCAACGCGCACGGAAATCGATTTCCTGTGCCGCGCAGTGGAAACCGCCATCAAGGCCGGGGCCACCACCATCAACCTGCCGGACACCGTAGGTTACGCGACCCCGCAGGAATATATGGACATGTTCAAGGCGGTGATCGAACGCGTACCGAATTCGGACAAGGCGATCTTCTCAACCCACTGCCACAATGACCTGGGCCTTGCGGTCGCCAACTCGCTCGCGGGTGTTGCGGGCGGCGCGCGCCAGATTGAATGCACCATCAACGGCATCGGCGAACGCGCCGGCAACGCCGCGATGGAAGAGATTGTGATGGCGCTGAAGGTGCGCGGCGACGTGATGCCCTACCACACGCGGATCAAATCCGAAGAGATCATGCGGGCATCGAAGCTGGTTTCCACCGTCACCGGCTTCACCGTCCAGAACAACAAGGCCATTGTGGGCGCCAACGCCTTCGCACACGAAAGCGGTATCCACCAGGACGGCGTGCTGAAGGCGGCAGAGACCTATGAGATCATGACGCCTGAAAGCGTGGGTGTGACCAAGTCGGTGCTGACCATGGGCAAGCACTCCGGCCGCCATGCCTTTGCCGACAAGCTGAAGGAACTGGGCTATGAGCTGGGCGACAATGCCTTCCAGGAATGTTTCCGCCGCTTCAAGGAGCTCGGTGACCGCAAGAAGAACATCTATGACGAGGATATCATCGCGCTCGTGGATGATGAGGTTGCCACCTGGGCCAACCGCATGCAGGTGATCAGCCTGAATACCTACAGCTCGTCGAACGGTGAGGCTGTTGCAAACCTCACCATGGCGATCGACGGCGACAAGGCCAAGACAGTCACCTATGGCTCTGGCCCCGTGGATGCGGCCTTCAACGCCATCAAGGACCTGATCGGCATGGAACCTCACCTGCAGCTTTTCCAGGTGCACGCCGTAACCCAGGGCACGGATGCCCAGGCCGAATGCACGGTACGCCTTGAAGAGGGCGGCCGCACGGTAAACGGGCAGGGCGCGCACGAGGATACGGTAACGGCTGCTGCGCGGGCCTATGTTTCTGCCGTGAACAAGCTGCTGGTCAAACGCGAGAAGAAGGCACCAGACCAGGCTGCGGAGCCAGCCCCAAAGGCTGTGGCCGCGACATAGCAGCCCAGGCTGAAATCCAACGAGGGCGCCTTTGTGGCGCCCTTTTTTGTTGACGCTTCTCGGTTGAGCATATTCGTGTTGTCACGAAAGCTTGGGTTGATTAATGTGTCGCATCATTTTGCACAGGGCCTAAAGGGGGCGAGTGATGCAGGTCGAGAGTGTTGCCCACGCAACGCCAGCAGACATGCGGGTGGACACAGGGGGGGAGCCGAGGCGCCGGGGCGCCAGCGGCGACATGCCCTATCAGCTGACCGTCAAGCGCGGCTTCGGTGCGTTCGCCGTGCTCTTTGTCAGCCAATTTGTCATCGCCGCTATCCTCAGTGTGCTGCTCCAGTTCATCGGGGTTGCCTTCAGCCTGCCTGCACTTACGGAACCGAACATGCCGCTTGTGGTCGCGTCTGCGCTTGGACTCAGTAGCCTTGTCACCTACCTTTGGGTGCGGGCAGACATCGACCGGTTCGGGCCCGCTTTCCCGCCGCAGATCGGCCTCAGGCGCAGCCGGATGAGCCGGGAGCAGACCTTGCTTTTGGTCTTCGGCGTTTTCCTGCTGACCCGTGTGCTCTCGGGCCTTTATGGCAGCGCGCTTGAGGGGCTGGCGCCGGGTGCAGTGCCTCGTGGCGGCGCCGAACAGATATTTGACCAGGCTGCAGCTGCCGGTTCGACCGCCGCGACTGTCCTGATGCTTTTCATGGCCGCTTTTGTAGCACCCGTGGTTGAGGAAGTTGTCTTCCGCGGCTATCTGCAATCGTCGCTCCGGCGTCACCTGCCAGCCTGGGGCGCGATTTCGATTGCCGCACTGGTGTTCGCCGCCATCCACGGCAGCCTCATGCTGTTGCCGATCTATTTCATCATCGGCGCGGGACTCGGCTATGTTTATGAACGGACAGGAAGCGTCTATGCGGCGATCGGTCTGCACATGGTGAACAATGTCCTTTTCAGCATCCTTGTGGCTGCTGGTTGGGCCTGATCCGGTCGCCGCTAACGCCATCGTGGCGTCCTAAAAAGCCTACAATTTTACTGACTTAGGCCACATTTTGAGGGTCCAGGGCTTTTGGGGTCAAAAAAAAGCAAAATATGGGACTATCTTGCGTCAAGCCTCTTGTGATTTAGCCATATCTAGCCCATAACCGCAGATGGACCTGCGTGTCGGCCTTGTCGGCCCGCAGGATGAATTTTCAGTCAAGCTTTCAGGATAAGAGGGTTAAATGCTATCAAAGCTGCTCGGCATGTTTTCGTCTGATATGGCGATTGATCTTGGTACCGCCAACACACTGGTTTACGTGAAGGGCCGGGGGATCGTGCTGAACGAACCTTCGGTTGTTGCGATCAAGAGTGAACATGGCCGTGACCGCGTTCTGGCGGTGGGTGATGAAGCCAAGCTGATGCTGGGCCGGACACCTTCAGGCATTCAGGCCATCCGCCCGTTGCGTGACGGTGTGATCGCCGATTTCCATGTCGCCGAGCAGATGATCAAGCACTTTATCCAGAAAGTTCATAACCGGTCGTTCGCGAGCCCGCAGGTTGTTGTGTGTGTGCCGTCTGGCTCCACCGCTGTTGAGCGTAAAGCCATTCAGGAATCTGCCGAACAAGCTGGCGCGCGCAAGGTCTACCTGATTGATGAGCCCATGGCTGCCGCGATTGGGGCTGGCCTGCCGGTTACCGAACCTCAGGGTTCCATGGTTGTGGACATCGGCGGCGGCACCACCGAGGTGGCTGTCCTGTCGCTTTCCGGCATCGTGTTTGCGACAAGCGTGCGCGTTGGCGGCGACAAGATGGACGAAGCCCTGATCGCCTACATCCGCCGCAACCACAACCTGCTGATCGGTGAAGCCACGGCTGAGCGGATCAAGAAGGAAATCGGCACGGCGCTGGTGCCAGAAGATGGCGTGGGCATGACCATGACCATCAAGGGCCGTGACCTGATGAACGGCGTACCGAAAGAACTTGAAGTAAATCAGCTTCAGGTTGCCGAAGCCCTGTCTGAGCCCGTGAGCCAGATTGTGGAAGGCGTGAAGGTTGCGCTTGAGCAGACGGCGCCTGAACTGGCAGCCGATATCGTCGACCGCGGCGTCGTGCTGACCGGTGGTGGCGGCATGCTCAAGGATCTGGATACGGTGATCCGCAAGGCAACCGGCCTGCCGGTAACCATTGCCGAAGAGCCGCTGACGTGCGTGGCGCTTGGCACCGGTCGTGCGCTTGAGGACCCGGGCCTGCGCCTTGTCCTGACGGAAAGTTACTAATCGGTCCTGACCACACGCCAAACCCCCGGGAGGTTGAACGCTGAGTCCGACACTGCACTCTGCTAACCTGTCTTCATCCCCTCGCTTTCGCCGTGGCGGCAAGGCGAAGGGCGGGTTTTGGCCGTATATGCTGGTCGCCATCGCGCTTCTGGCTTTTGAATGGATCGGGTCTGGTGTGCCGCACCAGATCCGCGCCTACGCCAACGATATCGTCGCCCCGGTCCTGAGAGTGCTGGAGCAACCAATCCGCGCCGTACAGGCCGGGCTCGAACGCATCGCCGGCGTGTCCGACATCTATCTTGAAAACGAAACCCTGCGCGATGAGAACGACCGCCTCCGCCAGTGGCGCGAGGCCGCCATGCAGCTGAGCCGCGAGAACGAACGGCTGCGCGGCATGCTGAAGGTGCCGGGGCGCGAAGTGCCACCCGCGGCCACCACCCGGGTGATCGGCGTGGGCGGCGGCGCGTTTGAACGCAGTGTGCTGATCGGTGCCGGGTCTGCGGATGACCTTATGCGCGGCAGCCCAGTGGTCGACGAGACCGGCGTTGTGGGCCGCGTGATCCAGGTGGGCCGCTGGACCAGCCGGGTCCTGTTGCTGACAGATATCAACAGCCGGGTACCGGTGCGCCTTGAGCGTACGGGCGACCTGGCGATCGCGGAAGGCCAGAACGAAAGCCTGCTCAGGCTTCGTTTCCTGCCGCAGGGCGTGCAGGTCAAGGAAGGCGACCGCCTGCTGACCTCCGGCCACGGCGGCGCGTTCCCGCCAGACCTGCCGGTAGC
>JBNKYQ010000132.1:0-8304 GCA_050300975.1 Kordiimonas sp. | reverse complement strand
GCGCAACCGCGAGCGCGAGGCGAAAGATAAGGCTGATGCCAAGCCGGATGCCGATACGCCAGCGCCTGATGCGGACAAGCCAGACGCGAACAAGGACGGTGAGTCATGATGGGGCCCGAAGAATTCGCCAAGCCGGATATCATCGACGAGGACGAAGTGGATGCCAGCAAGGCCCCGCTTCTGGATCACCTGAACGAGCTGCGCTCCCGCCTGATCAAGGTCATGGTGGGCATGGCCATCGCCTTTGGCGTCGGGCTCTATTTCGCTGACGAGATTTTCAACATCCTGGCAAAACCCTATATGGACGCCGCGCAGGCGACCGGGGAAGAGCGCCGGATGATCTTCACATCGCTGACCGAAGGCTTCTTTGTGGACTTGAAGGTGGCGCTTTACGCCGCTTTTATCTGTACCTTCCCGCTGTTGGCAGCCCAAATATGGAAGTTCGTGGCGCCCGGGCTTTACCGCAACGAACGCCGGGCCTTCCTGCCGTTCCTGGTGGCGACACCCATTCTGTTCGCGATGGGTGCGAGCCTCGCGTACTTCATGGT
Source organism: Kordiimonas sp. (assembly GCA_050300975.1). Lineage (GTDB taxonomy): Bacteria > Pseudomonadota > Alphaproteobacteria > Sphingomonadales > Kordiimonadaceae > Kordiimonas. The sequence continues at coordinate 7,756 of JBNKYQ010000132.1, read as the reverse complement.
GATCCCATGGGCCTGGCAGTTCCTTCTGAGCTTCGAGCAGGCAGGCGGCACAGGCGCCATTGAGATCGCGGCTGAGGCGAAGGTGAGCGAATATCTCTCGCTGGTGATGCAGATGATCTTCGGCTTTGGTGTCGCTTTCCTCTTGCCGGTGGCGCTGACGCTGATGGGCCGCGCAGGCATCGTGACGGCCGCAGGCCTCAGGGCCAAGCGCCGCTATATGATCGTGGCAACCTTCCTGGTGGCGGCCTTCTTGACGCCGCCTGACCCGGTGAGCCAGATCGCCCTTGGCATTCCCATGTTGCTCCTGTATGAGCTGTCCATCATCCTGATCGCCGCGACCGAAAAGAAGCGCGCGGAAGCCATCGATGAAGACGAAATCTGACCTGAATCCTAACCTGAGACGAGCGCAATGTTTGATCTGAAATTTATTCGCGAAAACCCTGAAGCTTTCGACAAGGCCCTTGCCCGCCGTGGTGAAGAAGCCAAAGCCGAGGAGATCATCGCGCTCGACAGTTCCCGCCGCGCGGTACAGACCGAAGCGCAGGCCGCGCAGGCCCGCCGCAATGAGGCCTCCAAGCTGATCGGCAAGGCCAAAGGGCAGGGCAATGAAGCTGAAGCCCAGGCGCTGATGGAAGAAGTCGGCGGCCTCAAGACCCGCCTTTCCGAAATGGAAGAGGAAGATCGTGCGCTGGGCGAAAAGCTGAACACGCTGCTGATGAGCCTGCCGAACATGGTTTATGACGATGTGCCGGACGGGGACAGCGAAGACGACAACATCGAGGTTCGCACCTGGGGCAAGCCCGCCCGCTTTGATTTTGAGGTCAAAGAGCACTATGAGCTGGGTGAAGCCTTGGGCATGATGGATTTCGAACGCGCGGCCAAGATGTCCGGCTCGCGTTTTGTTGTGCTCAAGGACCAGCTGGCCCGGCTTGAGCGGGCGCTTGGCCAGTTCATGCTGGACCTGCACACCACCGAGCACGGCTACACCGAGATGCTGACCCCTGCTATGGTGCGCGACACAGCACTTTTGGGCACTGGCCAGCTGCCGAAGTTTGGTGAGGACGCCTTCAAGACCACGACCGATCACTGGCTGATCCCGACGTCTGAAGTGACGCTGACCAATTTCCATTCCGATGAAATCCTGGACGAGGAAGACCTGCCGTTCCGCTTTACCGCGCACAGCCAGTGTTTCCGCGCCGAGGCCGGGTCCGCGGGCCGTGACACGCGCGGCATGATCCGCCAGCACCAGTTCGAGAAAGTGGAGATGGTGTCCATCACTACGCCAGACCAGTCTGACGAAGAGCTTGAGCGCATGACCGCTTGCGCCGAAGAAGTGCTGAAACGCCTGCACCTGCCGTACCGCGTGGTCAAGCTGTGCACCGGCGATATCGGCTTTGGCGCCCGCCGCACCTACGACATAGAGGTATGGCTGCCAGGGCAGGACAAATACCGCGAGATTTCCAGCTGTTCCGTGTGTGGTGATTTCCAGGCGCGCCGCATGAAAATGCGCTGCCGTCCTAAAGGCGAGAAGAAGACCCAGTTCGTGCATACGCTGAATGGTTCCGGCCTTGCGGTTGGTCGCACGCTGATCGCCGTGATGGAAAACTACCAGCAGGCCAATGGCTCCATCCGCGTGCCAGAGGTGCTGAAGCCTTACATGCGCGGCGTTGACGTGATCGGCGGCTAAGCCATGACAGCCATTTCGCCAGCCCGCATCCTGGTTTCAAACGACGACGGCATCCACGCGCCCGGGATCGAGATCCTGGAGCGTATCGCCCGCCAGTTCACCGATGATGTGTGGGTGGTGGCACCGGAAGAAGAACAGTCCGGCGCCGGGCATTCCTTGACGCTTTCGCGCGTTTTGCGCATCCGCAAGCTTGAAGAAAAGCGCTGGGCAGTATCGGGCACGCCGACGGACTGTGTGGCCATGGCGCTCAACAAGATCATGGATGAGTTTAAGCCGACGTTGATCCTTTCAGGCATCAACCGGGGCGGCAACCTGGCCGAAGACGTGACCTATTCGGGTACCGTGTCCGTGGCCATGGAAGGGACGCTGGCGGGCATTCCGTCGATTGCCCTCAGCCAGTGTATCCGCCCGGACCAGCGCACCAAATGGGAAACAGCTGAGCAGTACGCCCCGCAGGTGATCAAAAGCCTGATCGAGATGGGCTGGCCCCAGGACGTGCTGATGAATGTGAATTTCCCGGCGTTCGAGCCCGATGAAATCCAGGGTGTCCGCGTGACCGAGCAGGGCGCCCGTCAGATCATGGGCAACCATATCGAGGAACGTACCGACCCGCGCGGCTTCAAATATTATTGGTTTGGCCTTGGCCGTGAAGTTGGCCAGCCGGGGCACGAGACAGATTTGAAGTCCGTGCGTGAAAAATGGATTTCGGTGACGCCGCTTCATCTCAACATGACCCATCACGAAACCCGGCGGTCCATGAACGAGGCCATCAGCCAGACCTTCTGATGCTTCCGGGATACCTGTCCGCCGTGCTTGTGCCATAATATCAGGGAAATATTGCCCCGGTTCACACTTGTGGGTATCTTGAAACCATGATGATGGGAGGACACAGAAGACAGCATGCCGTGCGCCTTAGCGCCTTGATCCTGCTTGCCTTATCAGTCTCAGCCTGCTCTTCCATCGACAAGCGAATCATCCGGCCTGTGTTCGGGGCGCTCACGTCCCCCAAAAGCAAGAATGCGCCTTACCCGGTGCCGCTGCCACGCACCAAGCCATCGGTGCCGAACGCCTATCTGGCCGCGAACAAGCCGGCGTCGAAGCCACGTGCTGCGGCACCTGCACCGAGTGGTAGCTCCGTTCATGTGGTCAGTAAGGGCGATACGCTTTACGCCATTTCGCGCCGGTACGGTGTGCCGGTCAGGGACCTGGTTTCCACCAACCGGCTGCGCTCGCCTTACACGCTGGAAATCGGCCAACAGGTGAAGGTGCCCACGGCGCAGGTCTATGTGGTGAAAAAGGGCGATACCGGCTACAGCATCTCGCGCCGTTTTGGCGTGAACGTGTCCGCCTTGATGCGCGAAAACGGCATCAAGGCACCCTTCAGGCTTGAGATTGGCCAGACGCTCAAGCTGCCGGGCGGGGCGAGCGCGGCCCCTGTGCAAACCGCCTCTGCCGCATCGCCGACTGTTGTCAGGCCCGCGCAATCCACGGGCCGGACAGTGGCCCGGCCAACCCCGCCGCCGCGGACATCCAGCGGCTTCGATTGGCCCGTACAGGGCAGGCTTGCGTCGCGCTTCGGCCCCAAGCAGGACGGCCTTCATAACGACGGCATCAATATCCTGGCGCGCCAGGGCACGCCGGTGAAAGCCGCGGAAGCCGGGGTGGTGGTTTATGCCTCGAACGCGCTGGAAGGCTATGGCCACCTGCTGCTGGTGAAGCACTCCGATGGCTGGATCACGGCCTATGCCCATAATGAACGCCTGCTGGTGCGCGAAGGGCAAACCGTCAACAAGGGCCAGATCATTGCCCGGGTTGGCAACACTGGCGGCGTGACAGAGCCACAGCTGCATTTCGAGATCCGCAAGGGGCGCCGTGCGCTTGACCCGCTACGCTACCTGAGCCGGGCGCAGGCAGACGCATCGCTCGCCGGGCGTTAGAAGCTGACTTTCGCGCCCAACTCGCCCGCGAGATTTGTCACAAACTGCCAGGCTGTGCGGCCGGACCGGTTGCCGCGCGTCTTGGACCACTCCAGCGCAGCGTGCCGCCAATCCTCCGCCGGCGTGAGGCCGAAGGCCTTCAGGTACCCATCAATCATGGCCAGATACTCCTGCTGATCCGCTGGGTGGAAGCCAAGCCACAGGCCGAAGCGGTCCGACAGGGCAATGGTTTCGTCCATGGATTCGTTCGGGTGAATGCCGGTAGCACTCTCCTGATCGGCCATCTGGCGCGGCAGCAGGTGCCTACGGTTTGATGTCGCATAGAAGATGACATTCTCGGGACGGCCTTCAAGCCCGCCTTCAAGTACGGACTTCAGGGCCTTGAAGTCTTGGTCCGGCCGGTTGAACGACAGATCGTCGCAGAACACGATAAACAGGCGGTCTGCTTTCCTGAGTTTGCCCAGAAGGGCTGGCAGGGCGCTGATGTCCTCGCGGTGGATTTCCACAAGCGCCGGGGCTGATGAGCCCATTTCAGCGACAATTGCGCAGTGGATGGCTTTGATCAGCGTGCTTTTGCCCATGCCGCGCGCGCCCCACAGAAGGGCATTGTTGGCGGAATGGCCCTTGGCAAAGCGCCGCGTGTTCTCGACAAGGTTTTTTTTGACGCGGTCGATGCCCATCAACAGGTCGATGGACGGGGCCGCAATACGGTCAACAGCACGCAAGCTTCTGCTTTCAGCGTCATAGACAAAGGCATTCGCCGCGTCGTCGGCCAGGGCAGGAGTAGGGGTGTCCTTGCCGCTTACCGCATCCGCGAGGCGGTTGATCGCATCAATCAGTGCTTGATCCTGGTTTGGCACTTGCAACCCTTTCCTGTCATGCCCATCTAGGGGTGAATAACAATTTCATGTCCGCTCGACAGCGCTCATAACATGCCGGGTAACACTAGGCGACTGTTGCATTTGAAAGCAATAAAGCTATAGTCCCGGCCAATGATATTGCAAGGTGGCACGTCTGCCGCCCTTTTAACGAGGTTTGTCACATGTTTTCTTCTCCTGCTTACGCTCAAGCGGCTGATTCTGCACAAATGTCCGATCCAACTGGTGGCTTCGGTCTGATCATCATCATGGTTGCGGTTTTCTGGTTCCTGATCATCCGCCCACAAAACAAGAAGATGAAAGAACACCGTGAGATGGTGAACAACGTGGCCCGCGGCGACAGCGTTGTGACCGCAGGCGGCCTGATCGGTAAAGTGACCAAGGTGAAGGCTGACGACAATGAAGTAGAGGTTGAACTGGCTGACGGTGTCCGCGTTCGCGTTGTCAAAAGCACGCTGTCCGATGTTCGCAGCAAATCAGAACCTGCGAAGCCTGCTGAAAAGAAAGCGGCGAAAAAAGAAGAAAAATAAGGATTGTGCCCGGAATATCCGGGCGCTGTCTTTTTAAGGGAAGAACAACAATAAGGATCGGCGCATGCTGACGTTTCCGCGCTGGAAAATAATCATGATTGTGGGGGTGGTGCTACTGGGCATCCTGACCTCCCTACCTAACTTTCTGACAGAGAAGCAGCGCGATGAGCTGCCGGGCTTCCTGCCTTCAGACACGCTGAACCTGGGCCTTGACCTCAGGGGTGGTGTCCGCCTGCTGTGGGGCGCTGAAACCGACGATGTGGTGAACTCCCGACTCAATAATGTCGCCGATCAGGTGCGTGATATCCGCCGGTCTGAGCAAGGCCTGAATTTCCGGAATATCCGTATCGAAGGCCACAGCGTTTCGCTTGAAGTGACGCGAGAAGACATGGTTGAACTGGCGCGCGAGAAACTGCGCGAATTGACAACCGTGACCGTGGGTGCCGCCAACCCGCTGATGGGCGGTGGCATCAAGGAACTTGAGCTCGCACAGGACGGCAACAAATTCACCCTGACGCTGACCGAGCAGGGCATCGAAGTACAGAAGCGCGACGCTGTTGCCCGTGCCATGGAAGTGATGCGCAAGCGGATCGACCCGGACGGCACCAAGGAAGTTACGATCCAGCCTGAGGGCAGCGACCGCATCATCCTTGAAGTGCCTGGCGCCAGCGACCCCGAGGAAGTGAAACGCCTTGTGGGCAAGACCGCGAAGCTGACCTTCCATGATGTGAATACCAACGTAAGCGCCGAAGACCTCCAGCGTGGCCGTGTGGGCTACCGCGAGAAGGTGCTGACCTCGAAAGAGGGCTTCTCCATGGCGATCAAGGACCGTGTGATCGTCTCCGGTGAAGACCTGATCGATGCCAAAGCGTCCTTCGACCAGCACGGCAAGCCGGCTGTTTCCTTCACCTTCAACACGTCGGGCGCAAAGCGTTTTGGTACCCATACCAAGAACAACCTGAAGCGGCCGTTCGCGATCGTGCTGGATAACCAGATTATCAGTGCGCCAACCATCCAGACCGCCATTCTGGGCGGTCAGGGCCAGATCACCAACGTAGGCACAGTGGCTGACGCGCAGGAGCTGGCGACGCTTCTGAAGGCGGGTGCGCTGCCGATCCCGCTGACGGTCATGAAAGAACGCACCGTCGGTCCGGACCTCGGCCAGGAAAACATCGATGCGGGTGAAATCGCATCTGTGATCGGTTTCGTAGGCGTGATCGTTTATATGATCCTGTCGTATGGCCGGTTCGGTATCGCGGCGAGTGTTGCGCTGATCTCCAACCTGATCCTGATCATGGGTGCGCTCAGCTTCCTGCAGGCCACACTGACGCTCCCTGGTATCGCCGGTATCGTGTTGACGATCGGTATGGCAGTGGATGCCAACGTGCTGATCTTTGAACGTATCAGGGAAGAGCAGAACAATGGGCGTAAACCGTTCGCGGCGATGGAACACGGCTATGGCGAGGCTTTCTCGACCATCATGGACGCCAACATCACCACCTTCATTGCGGCTGCGGTGCTTTACATGCTGGGCTCCGGCCCCGTGCAGGGCTTCGCTGTGACGCTGGCGATCGGTATCCTGACGTCCATGTTCACGGCGGTCGTGCTGTCGCGCTTTATCCTTGCAACCTGGCTGAAGCGGGCGCGTCCTGCCAAGCTGCCACTTTAAGGGGGAGGGGATAATGTTCTTACGTCTCGTTCCAGACAATACGAAGGTCAACTTCATGGGCGCCCGCAAGGTTGCGATCGCCATGTCGGTTCTTCTTATCATCGGCTCCATCGCGCTTTTCGCGGTCAAAAGCCTGAACTATGGCATCGACTTCCAGGGTGGTATTTCGGTTGAAGTGCAGATGGAAGGGCAGAAGCCCATTCCGATCGAGGAAGTGAAAGCGGCTGTTGAGGCCATGGGCTATACTAGTCCGTCAGTCCGTTATTACGGTCAGGACTGGGAAGCCATGATCCGGATCGAACGCCAGGAAGGCGATGCCAAAGCCCAGAGCGCTGTGATCCAGCGCGTGCGGGATGAACTGCCGAAGGCGGTAGCCGGCCTCAAGTTCATGGACGGCAACTTCATTGGTGCTACGGTATCAGGTGAGCTGAAGCGCGACGGTGCACTGGCTGTGTCCATCGCGGTTCTGGCGGTGCTCGTGTACATCTGGTTCCGCTTCGAATGGCAGTTCGGCCTGGGCGCCGTGGTGGCGCTGGTGCACGACGTGCTGTTGACTGTGGGCTTTTTCGCCATCACCCAGCTTGAATTCAATCTGTCGATCATCGCGGCGATCCTGACCATCGTCGGCTACAGTTTGAACGATACCGTGGTGGTGTATGACCGGGTGCGTGAAAACATCCGGAAATACTCGAAAACGCCGATGGAAGAGCTGCTGAACCTGTCACTCAACCAAACGCTGGCCCGGACCTTGATGACATCCGTCACCACGCTTGTGGCGCTGTTTGCCCTGTTTTTCTTCGGCGGCGAGGCCATCCGCGGCTTCACGGCGGCGATGATCTGGGGTGTGGTCGTTGGTACCTACAGCTCGGTCTTCATCGCATCTCCGCTTCTTTTGATCTTCAAGATCAAGCGCGACGCGCTGTTGCAGGTAGCCACAGACAACCCAAAGGTGGTGGTGCTTGACGGCGATTTAGCCAACAGCACCAAAGCCGATACCGTGCGCAAAGCCTTCCCGGAACGGTTTTACAACATAGGCATAGCCGAAAGTAATCTGG
>JBNKYQ010000131.1:0-8349 GCA_050300975.1 Kordiimonas sp. | reverse complement strand
GACGCTCCTCGTCGCTGCCGCTCAGGATCATCTTGCGCAGCAGGAACAGGGGTATCTCGCTGCCCTGGCCGTAGAACATGTGCTCGGTCCTGAACAGGCCGATGCCCTCGGCCCCCGTGGTATCGAGGCTTGGCAGGTCAACAAGAAGGCCCGCATTCATGAACATGGTTACGCGGTGACCATCCAGCGTTTCTGCAGGCAGGTCACGTTCCGCGGCATATTCGGCATACAGCTTTTCCTGAAGCTCAAGCGTTGCCTTGTAGCTTTCCACCACATCATCCGCTGGGCGGATATAGACATGCTCGCTGCCGGTATCGACGATCACCTGCTCGCCCGGCTCAACGTGGTTCAATAGCCCCTTGACCCGCCCCAGGACAGGAATGCCCATGGCGCGGGCGATGATGGTCACGTGCGACGTGGCGGACCCTTCCTCAAGCACAATGGCCTTGAGGAGCTCGCGGTCATAGTCCATCAGTTCGGCAGGGCCGATGGTGCGGGCAATCAGGGCGGAGTCTTCCGTCAGCTTGGTACGGTAGTCGCTCTTGTCGCCCTGGATGATCCGGATCAGGCGCGAGGCCAGGTCTTCGAAATCTGATATCCGCTCCCGCAGGTACGGGTCACGGATCTTACTCATCCGGGCGCGGTTTTCCTGCAGCACCCGGTCAACGGCGGCCTCGGCCGTCAGGCCGGATAGTACGGCATCCCGCATCTTTTCCTGCCAGCCCTGGTCATAGGCAAACATGCGGTAGGTCTCAAGAACTTCCCGGTGTTCGCCGCCATGGGCCAGGTCAGGGTGCTCGATCAGCTCTTCGAGCCTTAGCCTGAGTTCGGCGATGGCTTCTTCAAGCCGCAGTTTTTCGGCGTCGACATCATCGGCTACGGTGCGGGTGATGTGAATTTGCGGCTGGTGGAAGACGGCAACGCCAGCGCCGACACCGCCCGCGAGCGACATACCGTCAAGCGTGACGGGGGCGCCTGTGGTAGTGCTGTCCTCCGACAGCTCTTCCTTGTCCACGAGCGTGCCCGACGCGACAAGCTCGGCAATCACCATGGAGATGGTTTGCAGGGCTTCAACTTCTTCGGGCTTGTAGCGGCGGGGTGCTACATTCTGCACCACCAGAACGCCCACCACCTTGCCGGTCCGCAGGATCGGCACGCCGAGGAAGCTGTGGTAGATATCCTCACCCGTTTCAGGACGGTATACGAATCGCGGGTGCTGGGGCGCTTCCGAAAGATTGAGCGGCAAACCGCGTTCGGCCACAAGGCCCACAAGGCCCTCGCCCACGCGCAAGCGGGTCTGGTGCACAGCCTCTTCCTTCAGGCCTTCGGTTGCAAAGAGTTCAAGGATACCGCCCGCACGCGCCAGGTAGATCGAGCATACTTCGGCAACCATATTCTGCGCGATGACGCGGACCACGCGGTCAAGCCGGTCCTGCGGCTGGCCGCTGCCAGCCATCACGCTATGGAGCCGCCGAAGCAGCAATCTTGGCTGACTTACGTGGTCAGGCAAGGTATTCCCCCTCTTGCTTGTACCGGCGCCAATGCCGGCATGCGGCGAAAACCGCGATCCATCTGTTAGCCGCGGGCGTCCAGATGGGCTATTGCTTGGTCAACAAGCTCCCGAATGATGTCGGCCGTGGGCTCGATCTTCTTGACCATGCCAACGCTCTGACCGGCCATAACAGACCCGGTTTCGACGTCGCCGTCAACCACCGCACGGCGCAAAGCACCGCCCCAGAAATGCTCGATCATCATCTGGCCTTCATCCTGGGCGATCTCGCCGGCATGGAATTTGGCCACAACTTCCTGCTGGGTCTTCATGAAATCCTCGGTGCCCTGATTCTTCAGCGCACGAACGGGAATCACAGGAAAGCGGCTGTCAATCTGCGTGCTTGCCACAGCGTCGCGGGCGCTTGCCCGAATGAAGGCCTTCTTGAATTTCTCATGCGCGACGCATTCCTCGGCAACCACGAAACGGGTACCAAGCTGGGCACCGGACGCGCCCATCTCCAGATAGGACGCCATCACTTCACCGCGGCCAATGCCGCCGGCCACAAAAACAGGCACTTCCGTGATAACGGGCAGAATTTCCTGTGCGAGGACGCTGGTGGATACCGGGCCAATGTGGCCGCCTGCTTCCGCGCCTTCGATAATAATGGCGTCAACGCCAGAGCGAACCAGCTTTTTCGCGAGCGCCGCCGTGGGTGCAAAACACATCAGCTTGGCGCCGAATTCCTTGATCTTGGCAATCGCCTGGCCGCTTGGCAGGCCACCGGCCAGCACCATGTGGCTGACCTTCTGTTCGGCACACACATCAATCAGCGCATCCAGTTCAGGGTGCAAGGTGATCAGGTTGACACCGAAAGGCTTGTCGGTCATCTCCCGCGTGGCGACAATTTCCTTCGCCAGCAGATCCGGGCCCATGCCGCCACAGGCGATTACGCCGAAGCCGCCTGCGTTTGAAATGGCGGACACCAGGTTCCGTTCGGACACCCAGGTCATTGCACCGCCAAGGATGGCATATTCGCTGCCTAAAAATTCCTTGCCGCGCTGCCAGTGACGTTCCAGGCGCGCGTGACCGATTTCACTCATAAAAATACCCTCAAACCATCCGCAGATTATGCGTCAGTCGGGGCATCCAAACCATAGGCTGTGTGAAGTGCCCGAACTGCAAGCTCTGTATATTCCGCGTCGATAATTACACTAACTTTAATTTCAGACGTAGAGATAACTTGGATATTGATACCCTTTTCTGCAAGCGTATCAAACATTTTGCTTGCGACACCTGCATGACTGCGCATGCCAACGCCCACAACGGACACCTTCACAACGTCACCGGTGTAGACGAGATCGCGGTATTTGAGCTCATCCTTGCGGTCTTCCAAAACCTTCACAGCTTTCCTCAGATCATCCTCAGGCACAGTGAAGGTCACGTCAGTCGAGTTGCCATCCTCGGACGCGCTTTGCACGATCATATCCACGTTGATGTTCTGGTCCGCAAGCGGCGCGAACAGGTGGGATACCTGACCGGGCCGATCTTCAAGGCCAACAACGGTAATTTTTGCTTCGCCGCGGGAATATGCGATCCCGCTTACAACTTCCTGTTCCACGATTTCGTCCTCACCAACTACAAGTGTTCCGGGCAGGTCTTCAAATGACGAGAGTACCTGTGTGCGCACGCCGTGCGTCATGGCCATGGCTACAGACCGGGTCTGCAATACCTTGGCCCCCAGGGATGCCATTTCGAGCATTTCTTCATAGGTAATTTTATCAAGCTTGCGCGCCTTGGGCACGATACGGGGGTCGGTCGTGTAGACACCATCCACATCCGTGTAGATATCGCACTGGTCCGCCTTGAGGGCGGCTGCAAGAGCCACCGCCGAGGTGTCAGACCCACCGCGCCCCAGCGTGGTGATGCGACCGTCATCGGCAATACCCTGGAAGCCCGCAACCACGGCCACGCGGCCGCCCTTCAGGCATTCCTCAAGCTTATCCGTATCAATTTTTTCGATCCGGGCCGCACCATGCACGTCGTTGGTGTGGATCGGCACCTGCCAGCCAAGGAAAGAGCGCGCAGGCACTTCCATTTCCTGAAGGCAGATGGACAAAAGCCCGATGGTAATCTGTTCGCCGGCCGCGACGACCGTGTCGTATTCGCGCGCATCATGCATGGGCGCCGCCGCGCGGCAGAAGTCCACCAGCTGGTTTGTGGTGCCCGACATGGCGGAGACAACAACAACCACTTCATGGCCTTCGTCCACGGCTTTCTTGACCCGGCTTGCTACGTTCCTGATGCGGTCAACATCGCCAACGGAGGTCCCACCAAACTTTTTAACTATCCGTGCCATCTGAATATCCGGTTCCTGTCGCAATTCATGCTGTTCCCGGCAATTTGACGCATCCTCTTGACCCGAAGCGCGCAAAGGTGCGTATTGAGAAACAGCGCGATATTGTTTAAAGGCTGGCTTGCACACGCGCAAGCGCTCAGTCACTGGGTCGCGCGGGAAAAGCTTGCTTGGAACAAAAGATATGCTGAACGAAAACCAGACATCAGAGAAGGCACCAGAGGCCGGCACCATCGCCCACGGCGGCACCGTGGATGAAAGCGAAGTCGCCTTCTTCGCCCGCATCGCCGACACTTGGTGGGACCCTAAGGGCCCGTTCAAGCCACTGCATATCCTCAATCCAACGCGCCTTGGCTACATCCGACAGGAAGTTGAAGCCCACTTCGGCCTTGCGAAAAATCTCAGGGAACCCTTCAAGGGATTGCGCCTCCTCGACATCGGCTGCGGCGGCGGGCTGGTCTCAGAGCCCATGGCGCGCCTGGGCGCAGACGTGGTGGCCGTTGATGCGTCCGAGAAGAACATCAAGACCGCCAGCGTGCACGCGGCTCAAAGCGGCCTTGAGATCGACTTCCGCAACAACACGGCGGAAGCGCTCGCGGATGCCGGCGAACAGTTCGATGTGATCGTCAACATGGAAGTGATTGAGCATGTGGCGGACGTGGATGCCTTCCTCAGCGCTTGCCGCAGGCTGCTGAAGCCCGGCGGGATCATGCTCCTCTCCACCATCAACCGGACAGCAAAGTCATACCTGTTCGCGATCGTGGGTGCAGAGCATATCCTGCGCTGGCTGCCTGTTGGCGCACACGACTGGAACAAGTTCATCAAGCCGGACGAACTGAAGGACCATGTAGCCAAAGCAGGCTTTATTGCAGGCGACGCGACGGGCTTCGTATTCAACCCCATCGGCGGCCGCTGGCGGCTAAGCAGCACAGATACCGGCGTCAATTATGCGATGACGGCAACCGCCCCCAAATAGGTAAGCAGTCGCCGTCATACCCCCATCAACTCAGTCTTGGGTTTTCTTCTTGAGGCCGCGGTAAGCCAGCAGGCACGCGGCAACCAGCACCACGCCGGTGACGGCGCTATTCTCCGGCCCTTCGGCACCACCTGAAAGCCAGTCTGGTGCGCCTGTCTTGATCATCAGGTCGACCCACAGCGGCTTCACATCAAGGGCAATGCCGGTTGTTGGCAAGCCGAACCATGTGATGAAAGACCAGTTCCAGGCCGCGTGCCAGGCGCACGCCCCCCAGACAGATTTCTGCCGGATCGACAGGAAGCTGACGAAAATGGAGAAAGCCATGGTCATGAAGGTGAAAATGGCGAACACCAGCGGGTCAAACCCCTCACCGCCGATGCCTTCGATATGCATCAGCATAAAGAGCGTTGAGTTGCCCAGAACCCCGGTCCACATGCCGAACCGTTCCGTCAGGCGCGACAGCATCCAGCCGCGGAAAAGAATTTCCTCAACGCTTGACTGAACGATAAAGGCCAGCCCCAGGAACAGGATCGGGCCATAGCTCACCAGCGCGAAATCCTGCGCCGTCTCGAGGGTGTAGCCCCCTGCCATCCAGACCCCCACAACGGACACAGATGCCATCAAAAGACCCATCGCGAAACCACCGGGGAAATACCGCTTCAGGCTACCGTCAAACCCAAGGCCGATGCTTGCGAGGTTGCGGCGCTCAAAAAAGCGGACCCACAACCATAAAATTCCGAAGGAGGCGCCAAAGGACGCGATCAGGAAATAGAGGATCGTCGGGTAGGTTTCGACATTCTCACGGGTTACGAAATTGGCGAACTTGGCTGGCACCAAAACGGTTAATTGCCCACCAATGAAGAATATTGGCAAAAGGATGAATAGGGCCCAGAACCAGGTTCTTCGGCTGTTCTCAGTGAGGTCTGAATAGAATGCTTTTGTCATTGTTTTTCTCTGTTTTTCTCTCGCTGTCGGACTCGTCTTTGCGCGAGCCATCCACCAAGCCCCTAACGAAAGTCATAGCGGTCTGAATATCAAAATCTTGCTGTTTTGGTTCCGAGCCCCTATTTATGGAACAGACAGCGAGAGGAAACCGGCATGAGCCGCGCACAACAAAAAATAGACAGCGCGCTGCTTCTTAACGCCAACGCAAGCATCGAGGCCCAACACGACATCCACCGTGACGTCGCTGTGTCCAAATGGTCCATCGACCGCAACAGCGTGGCCTATGAGAAAAGCGACAGCCATACCCTAAGCCTGTACTTGAAGGGCGGTGACACAAGTTGCCGCGCCGACCAACAGGGCAATCTGGGACGCGCGGGCACCCTGTGCATGATGCCGCAGGGACACGCGTCCCGGTGGCACATCGGCGGCCAGATTGATTTCGTGCACTTGTATTTTTCGGACGCCATTTTGAAGCGCTTCGCGGCGGATCATTATGAACAGGACGTCCGGATGGTGGACATCAGGGACCTGACCTACCAAGAGGACGACACGCTGGCTGCCATGTTGCTTGGCTATGTCGATTGCTGCACCCGTCAGCCGGACCGTGCCGGGCTTGTGGGCGAGCATCTTCTCCTTAGCATATTCGACCATATCGTCAGTCACTACAATGGCTTCGTGCTCACAGGAAGCCACCTTAAGGGTGGCCTCACCCCGCGCCAGATGCGGCAGGTAAAAGCTTTGATTGCAGACACGCTTGATAACCGCCTTTCCATGGCGGACCTGGCGGCAGAAGCTGGCCTCAGCCCCTTTCATTTCGCGCGTCAGTTCAAGGAAAGCTTCGGGGAAACCCCGGGACAATATGTCTTGCGGTGCCGGATCGAAACTGTGAAGGAAAGACTTTTGGGCGATGAACCGCTGGCGCAGATTGCCGCAACCTCAGGGTTCGCGCAGCAGAGCCACATGACAGCCCAGTTCAAAAAACAGATGGGAATAACGCCACAGGCCTACAGGATGGCAATGGCGAGCTGAGGGAAGGCTCAGGCGTCCTTACGCCCAAGACCCGGCAGCGGCATCACTTCAACGCCTTCTTCCAGAAGCTCTTTGGCTTCCTGAAGCGTGCTTTCACCATAGATGCCGCGCTCTTCCGCCTCACCATAGTGGATCTTTCGGGCTTCATCGGCGAACTTGTCGCCAACATAATCGCAGTTGGCCTCAACATGGTTCTTAAGTTTGGTCAGAACTTTCTGGGCCTCTGCCACCACTTCCTGAAGTTTCGGATCGCCCGTCCGCGCAGCCACAGATGCCATTTCGGGCTTCTGGTTGCCCTTTGAGGCCACATTCGGCGCCATCAGCGCTTTTGAGACGTCGTTGCTGCCACAGTGCGGGCATTCGACCAGCCCAACCGCCTTCTGTTCTTCATAGGCACTTGAAGAACGGAACCAGGCTTCGAACCGGTGGTTTGCGCTGCATTTCAGGTCAAATACGATCATGTGACATCTACAGTGGTTACAGTTACATCGCGGTCGTGGGTGAGCGATGGGATTTTTTGCCGCGCCTCGGCGCATTTTGCAAGGTCCAAATCGGCATATGTCACGCCTACGGCCTCACCCGCATCAGCCACCACTCGCCCCCAGGGGTCGATAATCAGGCTGTGGCCATAGGTGTCGCGGCCAGTGGCATGGTGGCCGGTCTGGGCCGCCGCCAGCACATAACAGCCGGTCTCGATCGCACGAGCCCTAAGAAGGATATGCCAATGGGCTTCGCCTGTTGGCCTTGTGAAAGCAGCTGGCACCAGAAGGACATTTGCCCCCGCCTTGGCCAGCGCGCGGTAAAGATACGCGAAGCGCAGGTCATAACAGATGGAAAGGCCAAAGTTGGCCAGCGGGGTCTTGGCGACAACAGCATTCTGCCCACCTTGATAAAGCGCCGATTCCCGGTAGGCCTCACCGCCACCCAGATCTACATCAAACAAATGCATCTTGTCGTAGCTGGCTTTGATTTCCCCGTCCGGGCCAA
Source organism: Kordiimonas sp. (assembly GCA_050300975.1). GTDB lineage: Bacteria > Pseudomonadota > Alphaproteobacteria > Sphingomonadales > Kordiimonadaceae > Kordiimonas. Next base: position 567 of record JBNKYQ010000131.1, on the reverse strand, counting down.
TCAGGAAGCCTCTGTTCGCCAGACGGTCGTCCGCCACTTTTGTGATCAGCGATCCAATGTGCAGCCACACCTCAAGCTCAGCCGCCAGCGCGCAAAAGCGCTTCAGCCCAGGATCATTATCCTGGAAACTGGCTTTCTCCAGCACCACCTTGCGGTTCATTTCCATCAGGTGTGTGGTTTCAGGCGTACTGACGAACGTGGCGCCGCCCGCTGCTGCTTCGCGAATATAGCCCTCTGCCGCCGTCACGGCGTCAGCAACGATATTCCCGGTATTCAGCTGTATAAGGGCGACACGCAAGGGCTCTATCCTGCCAGAAGTGACGTCAGGCCGCCCCTGGCGTCCAGAGCATACAGATCATCACAACCGCCAATATGACGCTCGCCGATCCAGATCTGCGGCACGGTGTTCACGCCGCCCGCCTTTTCGCGCATTTCGCGCCGGGCTGCGGGGTTCATATCTACCTTGATTTCCTTGAAACGGGCGCCTTTCTGCTTCAGAAGCGCCTTGGCGCGGTAGCAGTAAGGGCACATATCCGAACTATAGATGACAATGTTTGCCACAATAAC
>JBNKYQ010000130.1:0-8451 GCA_050300975.1 Kordiimonas sp. | reverse complement strand
GCCCACGCCGCCATATTCTTCCGGCATCTGCGGGCACAGGATGCCGGCTTCGCCCGCCTTGTTCCAGAATTCGCGTGGTACCTGCCCGGCTTTCGACCAAGCCTCGCTATGGGGCGCGGCTTCGGCTTCAAAGAATTTACGGACAGCGTCCCGGAAAATGTGATGTTCTTCATCATAGACTGCGCGGCGGGCCAGCATGCGGCTTCCTTCCCTTTTGTTCCCTCTGGAACATGAAGATGGAGCGAGGCCATGGGTGTGTCAAATAAAATGGACGCATCAGTCCACTAATGGCTGGTGGCGGCGGGGTGTGGCCATAAAAAAAGGGACCGTTTGGTCCCTTCTGTATCCCATCTGGTTTTTGTTCCCTATGGGTGTGCCCCCCGAGTGCCCTTTTGCACGCAGAGTGCCCTTTTAGCCGGTTTGTGCCCGGCGGTAGGCGCGGATCGCTTCGTTCATGCGAATCTGCAGTTGACGGCGGCGCTCATGCACGGCTGCCAGGTCTTCGTCCCAGCGAGCTTGCTGGTCCTTGGTCAGGAACGGCAGGATTTTTGCGGCCCGCTGGTCCATGCAGGTGAGATATTCGTCCACCTTCTTGGAATAGATCACGATTGCGTCGCGGCTGTCGCGGATCTGGTCGGCGTCTGCGGTGGCGCCATTCGGTACTGGCGGCTCGTCCATTGGCGGCTCACCACAGTCGGCAGCCAGCGCGGGCGTGCTTGCGAGCATGAAGCCGGCGAATACTAGAGACAGGGTTTTCATCATCGGTTTGTCATCCTTACCAGTCAGTGACCGCATCATACAAAGTTTGGCGCTTAGGGCAATTGCCATAACAGGTTTGCCAGCAGAGCTTGGCCAAATTTGGGCGAAAGGCCAGGTGGCCAATAGCAAAAGGGCCGGCACCAAGCCAGCCCTTCCCTTGATCAACCGCGCTTTAGTCGGCCTTTTTCTTCGCCGCTGCTTTCTTCGCAGCTGGCTTTTTCTTCGGCGCAGCTTTCTTGGCTGGCTTGTCTTCAGCCGCTGTTTCGCCGCCAGAAAGATCGATCGGCTCAGGCGCCACATCATTGGCGGCAGGGGCTTCTGCGGCTGCGCCGGCCTGCTGCGCGGCTGTGGCTGCCTGCTGGGCTTCCATCGCCTGCTTGCGCGCTTCGTCTTCCGCTTTTGCGTGCTCTGGGAACAGCTGGCGGTAGACAGCGTTCACGCGGCTGCCTACGTCTGAAAGGGCTTTCGCCACGGCCTGCAGGTTATAGCCCACACCGCGATAGTAGAAGGTGTGCGTGTTCGGGTTATAGGCCCGGTAGATGCATTCTTCCGGGGTATTGCCTTCGCCAAGCTGGGCCGGGTCACCAACAAAGTCGAAGATCACTTGCTGGCCTTTGGTGTTGGCGATCCACTCTTCAACCTTCTCGTCCGCGCGCTCCCAAAGTTCCGCCAGACGGCGGTCATTCAGAGGGTGCTTTTCAGGCAGCTGAAGCACTTTACGGAGCGCTTCACCGCGGCCGCGTGCACGCGCACGGGTTGGCCACAGCAGGGATGAGATCTGGCTCGAAGGCATCAGCACCAGCTGGCCGCCATAAAGCACGCCGTTGGCGGCCTTGTTGATCACAGCCTGGTTGAAAAGATCGAACGAGGCTTGCACGTGCAGGCACTGGTTCCGAAGTTCGTGAATGTAAATGGCAAGCGTATTATTATCCATGTCAACTATTCGCTTTATTCTTGAGTTTATTCGCAGCTGCCCCTGAGCACCTCCTCCCAGGTGGTGCGCCTGAATACCCTATTCAAGCCAGAGACTGCCCCCTATGGCCTGAGCGATAGCACAGGCAATCCCCCAAATACCAGCACGGAATCGCGCCTTTCAGCACAAGAGGTGACGTTGTCGCATTGCCAGAGGCGGGCGAAGACTGTAAAGTGTCAGTGGGTGAAACTAGTTGGGTGCAAAAATGGCAGATGCTGCTTTTGCTACAGGCTCGCAGGGCGCGAGCCCCATTTCTCGTGCGGAACGTCCTTCCGCGCGCCCAAACGGCTCGTCCTCAACCCAATCCGCAGACTTTAATCGCAGCCTGAACCAAGGCCAGGGCGATTCGGGTGGCAATTCCCTTCGCCTGTTCCCAGGGCAGGGCGCGAATGCGCCGCAGCCGGGCCGTGGCCTTCTTGGCAATGGGGTCTCGTTCCTCTTGGCCCAGACCCGGACCCAGGAAGCCAGCGCGCCGCTGCCGCCGGTTTCCAATTTCGAACGAGCCAAGAACCGTTATCTTGAGACCCAGTCAAAGATCAAGGATACGATTGCTGCCAACAGCATCCTGCGCGGCGAAGCGGGCTTTGCGTCCGGCGCTGATGACGCTGCCCAGGCTCATGCCTATGATGACGACGTGGAAGAGGCCCAGCCCGCCCGCGTGCAATATGGCTCCGGCAGCCTGATCTAGGCGACATTCCTGAGACCGATTTGAATTCCTGGAGTGTGTGCCGCTTTTAGGCCGCTAGCCTTGACGTCAGGATCGTAAGCCAGCGGGTGACGCGCTTCTCATGCTCACCCGGTTTGCTGTCGCCGATTGGCTTGCGGCTATAGATCGCGAGCGCGCTTGAGAAACCATCGATATCCAGAATGCGAATGGTCAGGACAGCGGGAATGCTTTCGCCCGGCAAGCGCTCGAGGAAGTCGAACTGGTTCTTGGCTGGGTCGAACTTGTAGGTCCGGATGGTGGGCATGTTGTCCACATAATCGACAAGCGCCAGGCGAAGCGTGCGTGCGTCAACCTGGAAGCGCGCGGCGGGGCCGTTGGCGACCGCCGCCTTGCAGAGGGTGGCCGGGCACAAGAGGTACCCGGTATCGTCCCCTTCGAAAGGCAGCGTTTCAAACTCGACCACTTCGAGCTTGCCGCCTTCATCGCCGAAAATACTGTCGCCCCCGCCGATCTGGACCATGAAATAGACAGCCAGTCCGATGACAATGACAAAAAGACAAAGTCCAATGGCGAGCGAGCGAAATTTTTCCAGCATGATAACCTATTTGACCAGTTGCTTAACCCAGGATCGAGCCAAGCTGCATGGCAAGGCTCATGTCGCCTTCTACACGCAATTTACCGGTCATGAAAGCCATCTGTGGGTTGAGGTTCCCTTCGGCGATTTGCACGAAGTTATCCATGGTGACTTTCACGGTGCAGTCTGCGTCGGAATCGTCGTTGTCGACCACGGTTGGGGATGCCTTGCCATCAATGCGCACAACGCCGTCGTCGCCAAAATCAAACTTGATGATAGCGGCGAGTGGGGAATGCGAGCCAACGCGGCCGCGGATTTCTTCGGTAATTTTTTCCAGTGACATAAAGTCCTCCCTTGCTTCTGATCGTGAATATTGGACTTATCAGTCCAGAAATCAATCAGATATTGCACTCGGCTCAGTTCTGATCGTCTTTTTTCTTCTTCAGCTTGCCAACAAGGCCGGAGAGGCCCTGTTCCAGCTTGCCTTCAGCATCTTTTGCCAGGTCCTTCAATTTGTCAGACGCACCCGCCTTGATAAGAGCCTGGGTGATCTGGGGCTGAAGTACAGACATCACATGGCGCGCGATCTCCTTCGGGGCCATGCCCTTCTCATCGGTGCCAAGGTCGGTAATGTTGAAATCGGCCAGCTTGACGGTCTGGTCCACATTAATAGTGCCCTCGTTTTTCACCGTCACCTGCGCGCCGCGGATCTGCATGCTCTTGATCGTCAGCGTGATCTCAGAAGGTGTGTCGTCTGAAGGCCCGACATTCTGCTGCAGTTTTTCAAAGTTTGTTTTGCCCTGGATACGGCGGGCGTCCAGCATGGGGGCGTCGATCACGATGCTCTCGATTATGATATGGTCCGACATCAGCGAGCTGGGCTTCAGCTTCATGTCAAAGCTGCCCACGCTTGCGATCATGCCTTCGCCGTATCCTTCCGGCTGGCCCACTTCAAGCCCCTTGATGGCGACTTTGCCGGAGAAGGGCGACAGGGACACGCTTTCAACGGTAACGGGCACCTTCAGCGTTTCCGGCCCCCCGGTTTCCACGCCCACCTTGACGATGCTGTCCAGCTGGCTGTAGGCCACGCCCACACCAATGACCAGGATTACCACCAGCCCGAAAAACAGTTTTTTCATTGTCGTGCCTCCGTCCCGCTTCGATCTGAATGGCCAGTATGATGGCACTGTTTTACGGCCTTGTTAAGGCATAAGGCGCAAGAACTTCCCAACAAAAGTCTTAACGAATCCCGTCAGTTATGCCAGCATGGCGGCAAGGCTTGGCTTGTTGACCAAAAAGGGTGGTGATTTCATGGCAGTGCTGACGCAGGTGCTCCTTCTGGTGTCCTATATGATCCTTGGTCTGGCGGTGATGATCATCCCGCCGCGGCTGTTCGGCATGCCTGAACAATTGGCGCAGCTTCTGGGCGTGGTCGTTTTCTTTGGCGCCTGGCAAATCCAAAACCTGTTCACCGTCAGGCGGATCGAGAAAGAAACCTCGGCCCGGGTGGCCGTTTTGGAAGATGTCACGACCATTCTGCGTGGAGATCTTGAGCGCACCCGCCGCAAGACCGAGCAGGGTGATGAGAAGAGCGTTGAAGTGGTGGGCGAACTCAAGGTCCTGCACACGCTTCTGACCCAGCTGATGAAACGCGAAGTGGAACTTGAGGCCAAGGGTATCAAGATCGCGAAGCCAGCCAAGCGGGGTGGCAAGGCCGGAATCCTTGAGCCGACCGATGAAGAAGCCATGACGCTGAGCGCAGACCATATCCCCGAAAAGTCTGAGGAAAAGGTTGAGACCAAGAAAGCACCGAAAACTGAACCCGAGCCCGAGGCTGACGGCGAAGCCAACGACGACGGCGACCTGGAGCTGGATGAAATTGAACTGACGCCGGAAGAAGCCGCCCTTGCGGTGGTTGATGAAGGGGACGGCGAGGAGATGGAACCCCTGCCGCAGGACGAGGAAGCGGACGCCGGTGTTGAGCCTGACTCTGATGTGCCGCGGCCGAACCGCCCGGCGCCTAAGACGCCAGTGCGTGGCAAGAAAGCGCAAATCCGGCTGATCAAGCGGGAGGACCAGCTGCTGTCGGTGATCCGCAGTTCGCTGGCGGAAAACCGGGTTGATCTTTACCTGCAGCCTATTGTGTCGCTGCCGTCAAGGCGCTCGGTGCACTATGAATGCTTCTCCCGCGTGCGGGATGAGGAAGGCCGGATCATCCTGCCGCGTCAATATATGCGCGTAGCGGAAAATAAGGGGCTTATCGGCACCATCGATAACCTGCTGCTGTTCCGCCTGATCCAGCTTGTGCGCCGGCTTGGCAAGCGCCGACCGAAGGTGCGCTTCTTTATCAACATGTCGCGTCACTCGATGGAAGACGAAGAGTTCTTCCCACAGTTTATCGACTTCATGACAGCCAATTCTGAATTCCGGGACCGGCTGGTGTTCGAGATCAGCCAGGAAGACTATTACCTGCTGCCGGGCGAGGTGAAGGAACGGCTGGCGACGCTTGGCCGCAAGGGCTTTGGCTTCTCCATGGACTTGGTGAAGGACTTTAATAAAGACTTCACATACCTGGGTGAGAACAAGTTCCAGTTCATCAAGTCTGACCTGAAGGACCTTTTGATTGCCCATCCTGAGGAAGGCGACGTGGATGCCATCAAGTCCTTCCTGCGCCGGAACGGCATGCAGCTGGTGGTAAGCCGGGTGGAAAGCGAAGACGATGTGCTGATGGCGCTTGAATCGAAAGTCGAGTATGCGCAGGGGTACCTGTTCGGCGAACCGACTTCTTCGGCCAACCTCAGCAGCGAATTTTAATGTGTAACGAGTAGGCCCCGTGGGCGTCCCGCCCGGGCAAATGCTCCGAATTCTGGAGGCAACTTCATGCCGAATACGTCCGGCACCAGCGTTCATATGGCCGCTGGCCTGCGTGAACTGATGGATGATACCGACCTTGTGATCTGCGATCTGTGGGGCGTGATGCATGACGGGTTGCGCTTGCACGCGGATGCGGTTGGCGCCATTCAGGCTGCACGTCATGGGGGCACGCAAACGGTTTTCCTGTCCAACGCGCCGCGCCCCCGGACCTATGTGCGGGACCACCTTCTGGACATGGGCATGCCTGCTTCCCTGACGGATTTTGTCGTGACATCCGGCGGTCTGGCGCGGGACGAGGTGCGGGAGCGCTATGTGGGCGCCCGGCTGTATCATCTGGGGCCAGAGGGGGACCGAAATACGGTCGAAGGCCTGCCGGTTGATGAGGTTTCACACCCGGATCAGGCGGACATCATCCTGGCAACCGACCTGGATTTCCGGGATATTGAGGCCCACGGGCCCTGGTTGCGGGCAGCGGCAGAGCGCGGTGTGCCGTTCCTGTGTGCCAACCCGGATCGGATCGTGCATGTGGGTGAACGGCTGTACCCCTGCGCCGGCGCGGTGGCCGATCTGTATGCAGCCATGGGCGGCGATGTGCACTGGTTCGGCAAACCGACACCCCAGGCGCTAAGGTCCTGTCTCAAGGAAGTTGGCATGGATGCGGGTACCCCTGGTGCGCGCGTCATGATGGTGGGTGACAGCCTGCAGACCGATATGGCGGGCGCTGGAGCCGCCGGATATCGCGGCCTGTTTATCACCGGCGGCATCCACCGGGATGAGGCACCGCTTCTCGATCAGGCGGCGAACAAGGGCCGCGTTCCGGTGCATAGCTTCCGCAAGATTTTCGGCGATGAGAAAGCCGTGCCCCACGCGGTTATGCATGCCTTGAAGTGGTAGATAGCCAAAGAAAAACCGGGCCGCAGAATGCATCTGGACCCGGTTTCAAATGATCTCGAAATTCTGGATTAGCCGAACAGGGCGTCGATATCGTCCTGGCTGACCTCCTCGCCTTCCGGAAGATCAATCTCTTCCTCTTTGGCGGGCTCGGCTTTCTTTTCAGCCTTCTTCTTTTCTTCCTCGGCCTTCTTCGCCTTTTCAGCTTTTTTCTCGGCTTCCTTGGCTTCGTGGTCGGCTACCGGGTCGAAGTCTTCCTCGAACATATTGTCGAGTTCCTTAGGCGAAACGGCTTTGGGTGCTTCTGCCTTTGGCTCTGGCTTCGGTTCTGGCTTAGGCGCCGGAGCGGGAGCAGCTTCTGCCGCAGCGCTGGTACCCATAAGCGCGTCAACCTCAGACTGGTCAATGCCTTCGCCTTCAAGGGCAGGGCCCGAGAGCAGCGATTTGTCTTCCGGAATCGGGCCCGCCGCTTCCTTGGCTTCTTCGATATCCTTGTCGGTCACACCGAGAAGGTCGCGCAGTTCCATCACCCGGGTCTCAATGTGGGCGAGGGTTTCAACCACTTTTGAAATGCGCTGGCCTGTGATGTCCTGGAAGGAGCAGGCCTCGAAGATGCGCATAACAGCATCCTGGCTGGTGGCGACATAGTTGTCCTTGTCGTCCGGGTCCAGCCCCATGATTTCCTCGGCGGCCTCCATGATGGTGTTGGTGGCTTCCTCGGTTTGCTGGACGATGGCGTCGAGCTCCAGCCCTGCACGCGGAATGCGTGCGCTCTCCAGATCGCCCGGCTGCAGGGAAGCAATTTCCTTGCGGGCGTTGGAGATATAGTCGCTGAGCGACCGGCATTCACGGTAAATCGAGGTATCAATCGACTTGAAGAAAACCGACATGGTTCCGATCAGCACCTCGGTTACCGAGGCGACATCGGTTAAGGACAATTGCGTCGTATCTTGCTTCCGTAAGCTGTCGACTAGCAGTTGGATCTGCTTCGGAAGCGCAGGATTGGTCATCAGAAATCTCCGAGAACCGCGACCAATTTGGTTTTCAGTGTCGCTGCATTGAACGGCTTAACGATATAGTTGTTAACGCCAGCCTTCTTCGCCGCGATCACGTTGTCCGTCTTGGATTCAGCCGTCACCATGATGAATGGTGTGTTCTTGATAACATTATCGGCGCGAACTTCTTTCAGGAACTCGTAGCCAGTCATTGGCTCCATGTTCCAGTCAGAGATAATCAGGCCATATTGTTTAGCCCGTGCTTTTTCAAGCGCCATTGCCCCATCCGTGGCTTCGTCAACATTGTTGAAGCCAAGTTGCTTCAGAAGGTTGCGGACAATCCGCAGCATTGTCTTGTAGTCGTCGACGATAAGGATCGGCATACCCATATCAACGGCCATGATAATTCCTCAATATTATTGATTACGCACCTTCAGTGCCAACCTGACACCGCTTAATTCCCTATTCAGGACACTAGCCCCGATAGCATGAAGAATTGGTTAACCCATCGGTGAACAAGTTTCAAACACTAACTCATTATTTTGAAACCACATTATGGTGTGAAAGAAGGGCAGGGCGCAAGAAAAGGTGGACAAAAACTAATGAAATCCGCCATTTAGGTCCCTATTTCCCTCACAACATATGCCTGAAGGACAGGATAAATGGTTCAACAGCTTTTTTTTGAAGACATCAGTGTTGGTCAAAGTGAATCAATCAC
>JBNKYQ010000129.1:0-8508 GCA_050300975.1 Kordiimonas sp. | reverse complement strand
AACATGCTGGAAACCATCAACCACGGCGGCAAGATCGCGCTTCTGGGCATCCTGCCTGAAGGGTCCGGCATCAACTGGAACCATGTGATCTTCAAAGGCCTTGAGATGCACGGCATCTATGGCCGCCGCATGTTCGAAACCTGGTACAAGATGATCGCCATGATCGAAAGCGGGCTGGACCTTTCGCCCATCCTGACCCACCGTTATGGCGTGGATGATTTCCAGAAGGGCTTCGACGTGATGTGTTCGGGCCAATCCGGCAAGGTAATCCTGGACTGGGCCGCTTAAAGAGCCACAATGATCTCCGCTACTGGTCCTGCCAGTAGCGGGTAAGCACTTCGTCCCGGATCGGGCCGAGGCTATTGTTGGCCTCCACCAGACGGGCGATCAGCGCGTCGCTTGTCTTCAGCGAACAGCCAATGGCGACTGAGGCTTCCTGCAGCACATAGGCCACGCGAAAGTCATCCTGCCGCCCTGTGCGCGCCAGCAAACTCCTGGCCATCAGGATACCCGACATCATAAGGTCGCCGCGCCCGCGCTCCAGCAGGTTGAAGCCGTCCATATCGCTGTCCACCTTGACGATGGCGATGTTCGGGAAGTCTGCCAAGCGCTTGCTGGATGCTTCTGCCGTACGCGCGAGCAACACGTTGCCCTTCACGTCCGCGTCTGTTTCATACCGCCGCGGATCGTCGGCCCGGGCAAACAGGGCAAGCCCACCGCCGCCATAAAGCGGCTTCACCCACTTGAAAAGCGGCGCGCGCTCTTCCGTGTAATTCATGGAAAAAAGGCAGACATTGGCGTCGCCCTGCGCCTGGGTAAAAGCCCGCCGCCAGGGCATGACCTTGATCTCATAGCCGAACCCCGCCCGTTTCATCATCTCGCGCACCAGTTCCACGCTGGCACCAACAACGGCGCCGGTTTCATGGTTGGTATAGTTGAAAGGCGGGTTCTGTTCGGTCAGCATCAGGAATACGGGGGCTTCGCCTGCCGGTGCCTGGCCGACATTCGGCAATGCACTGGCCTCCGCAAGAACGGCTGCGGTACTGCCCAAACTGGCAATCCACAGAAAGGCACCAACGAAAACGCGGACAAACATGCAATACATCCAATGTTCGGACGGGCTCAACCCATCAACGTTTGTCTCGACCCCATATGGGCGTCACCATAGGCGCCAGCCATTACCAAAGTGTTAAATGGCAAGTTTGATTAATTTCTCCTTCCCGACGGCAAAGCATGGACTTGGCGGCTAAGCGTGCCATCTTACTGTCAAAGAAAACATGGGAGGGATACAGCAATGCTCAAACATTTGATGAAAGCTGCGCTTGCCAGCGCGCTTCTGGCCTTCAGCGCCCAGGCGGACCAGACTGCCCTTGTAGGCGGCAGGTTGATCGACGGCTTCGGCCACCGCCCCATCGCCAACAGCGTGATCCTGATCAGGGACGGCGTGGTTGAGCGCGTCGGCACCGTGGACACGCTGCCGGTGCCGGACGGCTACAGCGTCGTCTCCACCGACGGCATGGACCTGCTGCCAGGCCTGTGGGAAAGCCACGCCCACCTGATGCTGAACGGCCACGCGGACTATGAGCATTGGGACAAGGCCTATATTAACCGCCTGGCGGATGAGATCATGCCCGCCAGCGCGGCACAGCTGCTGCTGGCCGGTGTGACCTCCGCCCGGGACCTGGGCGCGCCCCTTGAGGCTTCCGTGTCTGTGAAGGCGCGGATCGCGTCGGGCGAAACACCAGGCCCACGGCTCTTTATCTCAGGGCCGTTCCTGCAGTATGAGCCCTACCCCGGCACGGAAGCCTTCCGCTGGGGCGTGAAATCGGTCTCAGAAGCAAAGGAAAAGGTGAAGATACTCCATGAGGCAGGGGTCGACATCGTCAAGCTGATCGACCAGGACAAGATGGACTATGAAGTGGCCAAAACCATCGTTCACCATGCCCACAAATATGGCATGAAGGTGGTGGCGCACTCCCACCGCCCGGCTGAAATCCGCCGCGGCCTGCAGATTGGCGTCGACAATTTCGAGCACACGGGTCTCACAACCGCGCCCGAATACCCGGCCGACATCATGGAAAAACTGAAGGAACGCACGGCCACCGGCCGCGTGGCAGGCGGGCCTTTATATTGGACACCCACGGTCGAAGGCCTCTGGAACTTCCAGTATACGGTGGATAACCCGGAAAAGCTGGACAGCAACTGCTGGCACCGCGGCCTGAAGGATGACACCATCGCCGACATCAAGCAGTCTATCCAGAACCCCGGCCAACTGGCCTACACGCAGCTGACCCCGCTGCGCCGCCCGACGCTCAAGCGCAAGATCGCGCAACTGAGGGAAGCGGGCCTCGTGTTTCTTGTGGGCACCGACAGCGGCATTCCGATGAAATTCCACTGCCAGAGCACCTGGAACGAAATGGACGTGTGGGTGAATGTGATGGACATTCCAGTGATGGATACCATTCGCGCCGCCACCTATTGGCCCGCCGTGATGATGGGCGTGTCCGACAAGCAGGGCACGGTGTCAGCAGGCAAGTATGCAGACATCATCGGCGTGAAGGGCGACGTGCTTCGCCACATCAGCCTGCTGTCACGGGTGGATTTCGTGATGAAGGGCGGCACGGTCTACAAGTATGACGGCCAAGTGAATGAAGCCGCCATGGGCCCCATGGCCCTGAACAAATAGCCTAGGAAAGATCAGCGGTCAGCCGGTACAAGGGCTGGCCGCTATCACGGTACTTCCGCTCAAAGGCCGTCAGTGGCTCAGCGGCTTCAAACTCGGCCACGTCCCCCGTGTGCCCTGCTACCTCAAGCGCCACCTTGAATTCTTCCAGATACAACTGCCAATTCGAGCGCATCTCGAAGGTGCCGCCCAGCTTCAGCATATGGGGGAACACCGGTGAGGCATGCCAGCGCCGTTTCAGGTGCACGGACTTTGGGTAAGGGTTCGGATACAGCACATAATGACGTGCAAGGCGCCACCCAGCTTCCTCCGCCAGACGGTAGAAGTCGTTCAGATCGGCCCGCATCAGCACCAGATTGTCGCGGAACAAAGTCGGGCGCTCGCGCATAATCCGGCTTTCTGACTTGTCGATGCCGATCACCCAGTGATCTTCATGCTGTTCCGCCAGCGTCCGGCTGCTGTCACCCACGCCGCAGCAGGCGTCCAGAATAAACGGCCGCTTCGGCGCGTCATCAAGGCGCCGGCATACCGCATCAAATGCCCGCCTGGTGTGGTCAGCAACCGGCTTCCTGAACTCTGATTCGAGGTGTTTCCTAACCACCGACACCAGGTTTTCATGGATATCCGACTGGTTGCTGATAATTTTTTTTGAGGCCGAAATCATGCCTTTTCCAACGCCTGTGCCACTCAAAACCGGCGCACAGTAGCAAAAAGCGCCCCCCAGTTCCAACCACCAATTAATGCATAAGCCACATTAAATACTCGGGATTTCAGGGCGCTGAAAAATTTACCGATATTTTCTGTTTATTTACAACAAAGCCAGTGTTTACCTCAAAAAATAGTCCATTTTTTACGATATTTTTCGAAAAAATCGGACGAAATATTGCGATGAACACCATTTCGGCAGAATTTCTATATCGAATTATTTGCGATTCTTTCAGGCACCGCCCACCAGGGCATCAAGAAATCGCAGACCGGTAAGGGATCAACCGACCGGATTTCCATCAGGCAAAAAGAATAACCCAGTCGGCCCAGCCGGCGAGAGAAGACCTTGTTGTTTGATAGGATGAAGTGATCGTGTTCAAAAAGTTTCTATATCTGAGTTTGGCGCTTTTCCTCCCGGCCTGCATGGGCGCTGAGGGAGGCATGGGCCCTGCTGCGACCATGAGCACTGTTGCACCAACTTCTGCCATGCCAACGGGCAAGCAAACAGCCGTGCCACAGGCTTTTGCCGATTTCTGCACGCGAAACCCTGGTGAGTGCAAGCTGCCGGCAACCGATGCGATGCTGGGTGAAATCGCTTCAGCCCAGGCTGAAGCCAACGAGCTGGTAATCCCTGAAGAGGAAAAAGGCACGGATGTATGGCAAAGCCGTACTGACGCAGGCCCTGGCGACTGCGAAGATTTCGCGCTGACCATGCGTCGCATCCTGCGCGGTCGCTATCCTGAATATAGCGGGTCATTCCTGATCGCCACCGCCTATACGGAAGACAAACAGTATCATGCGGTGCTGACCATCGAGACCTCGGACGGCACCATCGTGTGCGACATCCGCTTCCCAGAATGCGCCCCGTGGGACGCCTTCCCCTACGAGTGGCGGATGCGCGAAGTAGCGGGCGCTGACTTCTGGCAGGAACTGGGGCCTGTACGCTACGTGCAGCAAGTCTCAACCGCTTCGGCTGGCCGCTGACCTGCAGGGCCGCTAATCCGGCGGCAATCAAGAAATACCCCAAGACATACCCTCGGGCAAACGGGTGACGCGCGGCAAGGCGTCGCCCGTCTTCAATTCAGCCAGGCAGCGGCCGGCACTGCTCAGTTAGGCCGCGAAATCTCCGCGTGGTCTGCCTCTGCCGTCAGCTTGGCAAAGCCCTGCCGGTCAATGTGCAACAGGTTGCGGTGATCACCGGCTTCTAGGTACAGGTCATCGAGGCCGTCAAGGCAGCTGTCGATGATCATGGGCATGCCGTACGCACTACCGCACGCCGGCACCGCGCCAGCGTCACAATCATCGAAGATGCGGCAGGCTTCGGCTTCCGTCGCCAGGCCAAGCCGCGCGTGAGCGCGGTGGCTCAACTCCTGTAGGTCCACGTGGTGGGACGCGGGCACCACAGCCATCATATAGCCGTGGTCCGACTTCAGAAGCACACCCTTCGCCAGGGCGTTGCCTGAAACGTGGGCAGCCTGGGCGATCTTGGTGGCGACGACTTCCCTGTCGTGGGGCATGATTTCATAATCGATGCCGTGCTGCTCCATAAAGCGCTGGAGCCTTGGGGCGATAGACATGATGGTCCTCCATTGTGCGGGTGAGGTCAGTCCCCATATGGGCATGGAGGTATGGGGGAGGCAGCCACTATAGCACAATAAAAGCTCGCGTGCCGAAGGTTTCCCGGAAGGAACATTGGGACGATTTCCAAGTAAACCCTGTGCAGGACAGCCGCCAGCAACAGATACAACCAGGATAGCCCACTCAATCTCTTTATAGTTTTGCAGATAAACTTTTTGCGATACTATTGCGCCCAAGGGGAGAAGATCATGGCAATTCATGATTGGTTGAACTGGGGCCTCCAGATCTGGTTGGCGCTTATGGTGGCGACCGTTGTTGTCAAGATGCTGCAGGGTGACATCGCCCTGACAGAAACCATGGCCCACGAACACCAGGGCGGCTATGCGCCCGAACGGGCCCAGCTGTTCCTCGCCTCCATTGCCGCTGTCGCATACTACGCTTTCCAGGGCTTTTCGCTTCTGGGAACGGGGGCTACCAGCCTGCCCGATGTGGACGATACGGTGGTCACGCTACTTGCCGGCAGTAATGGCATCTATCTTTTCGGAAAACACACATTTGCCAACAGGCGCCCACTCTAAAAGGGGAGACTTTTAATGGATAGCGCACTCAAAGGGCCGGAACTTATCAGCCTTGTCACTTTCGGGGTTCTCAGCCTCATCCTGCTCGGCTTTGCCGGCACCGTGCTTTATAAAATCTGGGTCGGCAAGATCGATATCACGCAGCTTCTGGTTGGCAAAACCAAGGCCAGCCTGTCGCGCTTCCAGTTCCTGATTTTCACCTTCGTGATCGCGGGCCTTTTCCTTGCGCTGAGCATCGAGGCAGGGACCTTCGTTGAAATTCCGGGCAATGTGCTGGTGCTGCTGGGCATCTCCGGCGCGGGCTATGCCATGGGCAAATCCATGTCCAAGCCGCCCGCCTCAACGCCACCAGCTGCAGGTGACGGAGACGACAAGTGAAGACCGCGCGGCTCTTGAAGGGCGGCGCTCCCCTTCTGCTGGCCGCCCTCCTTGGCGGCACCGCATGGGCACAGGCCACTGAGACGCCAACCTCTGCGGCCCCGGCCGATGAAACGCCCGCAGCTCCACCAGCAGCTTCTGCGCCTGATGCTGAAGCTGCTGTCTCCCGCGTGAACTGCGATGCTTCGCCTTTCATGGTGTGGGCGCCGGAGGACATGGGCGACCTGACGGGCATGATCACCCTGTGCCGCGACGCCTATGTGGCCCGCTTCAACCCGCAAACCCGCAATCCGGACTGGGTGGTGGAAGTGTTGAACCCTGAAAACCTGAAGGGCACAGCAGACCGCGACGACGCCAAGTTCCAGGCAGACCCGGACCTTGTGAAGATGAACGTGGCCACCCGCGCCACTTTGCCGGACTATGCCGGCAGCGGCTATGACCGCGGCCACCAGGCCCCTGCGGGCGATATGAAACGCAGCGACGAGGTGATGATGGAAAGTTTCTATCTCACCAATATGGCGCCGCAGGTGGGCATCGGCTTCAACCGGGGCGCCTGGCGCAAGCTTGAAAGCGTCGTGCGCGGCTGGGCGGAAAGCCGGCCGGGCACCAGCCTGGTTGTGCTCACCGGCCCCATCTATACGGTTGGTGCGGAAAAACGCTTCATGGACAGCTCTTCGGGCGAGACCAAGGTGCGCATCCCGGATGCCTTCTACAAGATCGTTTTCGACACCACGCGGCGTCGGTCCATCGCTTTCATCCTTGATAACAAGAAGCTGGACTATAACGCCTACAAGACATCGATGGTGACCATTCGCGAGATCGAGGACAAGACAGGCTATAATTTCTTCCCGCACTGGTCAGAGCGCGAAGAAACCGTCCAGGAAACCAACGTCGCCAACCTGTGGCGCTAGGGCGTAGACTACTGAAGCAGACAAAGGCAAATGGGCGTTCCAGCAGATGGAGCGCCCATTCTGTTTAAGGGTCAGTTGCCCGCCACAAAGCGGTCCACCCCACCGATCGCAGTCCTCAGCACCTTCACGTCCTTGATCGCCACGGGGTCGATGGCGAACAGGTTGTCGCTCAGCACCACAAAATCCGCCAGGTATCCGGGCTTGATCTGCCCGAGCCGGTCTTCCTGATAGCCCGCATAGGCGTTATTCACCGTGTAGGCACGCAGGGCTTCAAGCACGCTGATCTTCTCATCCGGGATCCAGCCGTCCGGGTTCGCGCCGTCGAGCGTCTGGCGGGTCACGGCGGCATAGATGCCCATGATCGGGTCAAGCGGCGCCACGGGCCAGTCAGACCCGAAGGTGACGCGCCCACCCGCGCGCATCACCGATCCGATGGCATAGGTGCCTTTCAGTCGGTCCTTGCCCAGGCGCTTTTCAGCCCAGCGCCCATCGTCGATCAGATGATAGGGATGCATGGAGGCCGTCACATCCAGCTCGGCGAAGCGCGGAATCGCTTCAGCTGTCAGATGCTGGGCATGCTCAATACGGAAACGCAGGTCCGTACGGTCCACCCGCGCGGCGACATTCTCGAAGATATCCAGAAGCTTGTCGTTCGCCTGGAAGCCGATACCGTGAACCGTAACATGAAGCCCGGCCTCAGCGCCGCCGAACACCCGGTTCTGCAGTTCGTTCATCGACAGAAGCGGAAAGCCGCTGGTCTCGGGCGCGTCGGCATAGGGTTGGTACATCCAGGCCGTGGTGGACCCAAGCGCCCCATCCACAAACCCTTTCAAGCCGCCCCAGCGCAACATGTCGTCGCCGCGGCCGTGCTCGGCCACAAAGGCTTCCATGCGCTGCCACTCCTCAAGCGGCGTGAAAGCATATATCCTGAGCGTCAGGTCGCCCTTGTCCTTCATGCGGCGGTAGGTCTCAAGCGATCGGTAGTCATAGGACATATCGTGCACCTGCGTGACACCCATCTTGGCCGCATAGGCCATGCCCATGCGGTAGACTTCTTCCATACGGGCGTCAGACGGCTTGGGCACTGCCTGGTCCATCATGAACATGGCGGCGTCCTTCAGGATACCGGTCGGACGGCCTGAGGCGTCGCGCACAATCACACCGCCCTCGGGGTCGGGCGTTGACGCATCAATGCCCGC
Source organism: Kordiimonas sp. (assembly GCA_050300975.1). Taxonomy (GTDB): domain Bacteria; phylum Pseudomonadota; class Alphaproteobacteria; order Sphingomonadales; family Kordiimonadaceae; genus Kordiimonas. The sequence goes on along the minus strand of JBNKYQ010000129.1, from coordinate 476 downwards.
AAGCTCCAGCGCTTTTGAGTTCGCCAGTACCATATGGCCGTCAAGCCGGTTCACGGACACGGGCACGTCAGCGGTGGCTTCATCAATCCAGGTGCGGTCGGGCAGCTCGCCGCCCCACAGCTCATGATCCCAGTTACCGCCCAGCACCCAGCTGCCGTCTTGTGCTGCGGCGGCGGCCTCAGCGATACGCCGGGTGAATTCCTCGGGCGTTGCCGCATCCCGCAGCTGCACCTGCGTCAGCGTGAAGGACCCTTCAAAGAAATGGACATGATTGTCGATCAGGCCGGGCACCACGAAGGCACCCTGAAGGTCCACCACATCGGTCCCGTCGCCAATATAGGCCGCCATGTCGGCTGCGCTGGAGCAGATAGAGCCGTCGGCGCTGTCGGCCTCTAGCCAGGTGGCCGGGGCCAATGAGCCGCCCCGTGGCAGGGGACGGTCGTCATAAAAAGCCTCATAGCCCACGGCCAGCCGTC
>JBNKYQ010000128.1:0-8526 GCA_050300975.1 Kordiimonas sp. | reverse complement strand
TGGCGGAAGCGGTGGCGCGCGCGCCGCTCGCGGCCCTCGCGTATGAGGGCATCTTTACCCCGCTCGGGATGAAGAACACATCATGGCGCATCGCCGATTTCGCGCCAGACCAACTGTCGAAGGGCTATCAGGAGGCGGACGGCGGGCTTGAAGCGCACCCACCTTATGGCAACCCCAACTATCCGGATGGCGGCGTGTTCTCAAGCGCCCGAGACATGGCCCGCCTGATGGAAGTGCTTCTGAACGGGGGCCGCTACAAAGGCGGTGCGCTCCTGAGCGACGAGGCGTTTGCGGAGATGTTCCGCCTGCAGCTGAGCGCGGACATCAGCAAGGGCCAGCGCTTCTTCTGGCGTGACCGGAACGGCCTGACCGGCCATATGGGGTCGGACATCGGTGTCTTCACCGCCTTCTATTTCGACCGCGAGAAGAGGAACGGCCTGATCATCCTGATGAACCGGTCGGCAGACAAGGCCACGGGTGCCGCCATGAAGCAGATCGCGGCTGAAATCCGCGCGCACTATTTCCAATAAAAAAAGGGGAACTGGGCTGGCCAGCTCCCCTTGGTCGGGAAGGGTTTCCTGCATGGGAAAACGTTGCAGGAAACCCTTCCCGGAGTCTCTTGTCCGCCCTTAGAAGCGGGTGCGGAATTTCACACCGATGGTCCGTGGTTCGTTGGTGCGGAACGCCAGACGGGCACGGCCGCCACGCTCACGGTCGAACGACAGGTTGGCGTTTTCATCAAACACATTGTTGATGTAGGCCACAACGTCCCAACGCTCCATCTCAACACCGAACGACAGGTTCATGGTCTGGTAGCTGTCGAGCTCCAGATCGAGAACCGTGGTGTCCGCGCCCGATGCGCCGCCAAACGGCAGGCCAGACGTGAAGGACCCAGCGCCCGCTTCCTGGTCAGACGGCTGCGTGAAGATGCTGCCGCGATGCTGGAAGGTGGCGGAGAAGTATGCTTCCGCGCCGTCAGCAATGAAGTCTGCCGGGAAGAAGTAGGTCGCCGTGGAGCCGAACTGGAACTTCGGAACAGATGGCAGGCGGTTGCCGTCGCGCACGCCGCCAAGGACGGCATCGGTGCTGTCGATCACGGTCGAATCAAACTCTGATTCGATCAGGCTGCCTGCGAAGGTGAACTCGAAGTTGTCGGTCGGACGCGCCTTGAACTCGGCTTCAAGGCCCATGGTGTGGGCTTTCGGCACGTTGAAGGAAATCCGCGACGAACAGGAGCCCGCATCCAATGTGACCTGCAGGTTCGAGATATCGGTGTAGAAAGCGGCGGCGTTGAAGGACACCCTGCGCTTGTTCACCTTGATGCCCGCTTCATAGTTCCACAGCGTTTCGTCGCCATAATCCTGGAAGCCACCGAAGATATCCAGGTCAGACGCGTTGCAGAGCGCGGTATTGAGTGGGTCGTTCACGCCGCCAAGACGGAAGCCCTTGGAGATTTGGGCATTCACTGTCACGTCATCGTTGACGTCATAGCTTGCAAGCACCCGCGGGGTGAAGCCATTTGCGGACGTCTCGTCCAGCTGGTCAACCACACCGTTACCGAACAGGCCAACCTGGGTCACATAGCGCTCTTCGCTATAGTCATAGTAACGGCCACCGGCGGTCAGTTGCAGGCGGTCGGTTACGTCATAGGTCAGCTCACCAAAGAGGGAGACCTGCTCGATCGAGTATGGCAGTTCGGAATAGAACGGCGAATCGGCCGGTGCAACGCCTGCCCGGGTTGCTTCTGCCGTGCCTGCGCCCAGAACTGCGTCTGTGTAGGCGTCATAGCCCGGCGTTGGCAGATACTGCTTATAGAAGCGGTCGGTGTTGGAATAGAAGCCGCCCACAACCCACTGCAGCGGGCCGTCACCGTTCGAGGACAGGCGGAGCTCCTGCGTGAAGCTCTCCACCTTCGTAGTGTCACGGAGGTTCGACGGCAGCATCACGGCTTCCGTTGGATAGCCCAGGTCAACGGACACACTGCCCGTCAGCGCGGACGCGTCACGGGAAACAAGGATGTCGCGGTCGGTATAGCTGGTGACAGACGTGATGTCGAAACCGTCGAGGCTGACTTCCAAAGTCGCATCAGCAATCATGGTCTGGTCTTCGAACGCTTCGTCCAGGAGCAGGAACTGCTGGCGCTCGTCAAAGGTAACAGGCGCGCGGCCACCGGCCACGGACGCATCAGTGAACGGGTTGGCATAGAGGTTGAACACTTCCTGCCGGTTGAAACCGTTCATGTCGATTTCCTGATAGACGATGCGCGGCGTGAAGGTAACGCTGTCTGATGGCTTGAACGTCAGCGCGAAGCGGCCACCGGTGCGGTTGCCGTTGTTGACATTCTCGTCGATCGAGCCGCCTTCGCGGATCGCGTCGATAAAGCCGCCATATTCCGTGTGGTAGGCCACGGCGCGCACGGCAATGGTGTCAGAAAGCGGCACGTTGACCATGCCCTTCAGGCTGCCGCCGGTGCCGCCGCCCTTGACGGTGTTGAGGTCTGCTTCAAAGCTACCCTCGATGCCGTCAAAGCTTGGCTGGTTGGTGATGTAGCGCACCGTACCGCCGATGGAGCCGGAACCAAAGAGCGTGCCCTGTGGGCCACGGAGCGTTTCAACGCGGTTCAGGTCATAAAGGTCAAGGTCTGGCGTAAAGAGCGATAGCGAGATCACAGATTCGTCCAGGTAAACGCCAACCTGTTCCTTAACGCCCGGCTGGTCGCGCACGATCTGGCCGGCGGAAACGCCGCGGATGGCAACCTGGCTCTGGCCGGGGCCCAAGTTCTGGATCTGCAGGCCCGCGACGTTGCGCGCCAGGTCCTCAAGGTTCTTGGCGCCGGTGCGCTTGATGTCGGTCTCGCTCATGGCGTTGATCGAGAAAGGCACATCCTGGATGGAGGACGCGCGCTTGGTCGCCGTCACAACGATTTCTTCAAAAGTGAAGTCGCTGTCTTGGGCGATTGCCGTGCCCGAAGCCGCCCCCACAAGCGCGGCAACAGAAGAGCTCAGCAACAGTGTTTTCTTGGATATCATTTAAATACCTCCCTGGTTCGGCACTTTGCGCCGATGTTATTTTTTAAGCATCCAGCAGGCACCCATCTGCCCACTGATACCCTCCATGACGAAGAGCCGAATTGTTTTAGGAATAAATTAGTTAACAAAATCGAACGATTGGACGATTAATGCAAAAAACCCCGGAAACCCGGGGTTTGCATACAACTATGCCAATAGTTTATCTATCACTCGCTTTACTCTACTCACCCCAGTATCATCATTACCAGGCCAGCAAACAGGGCACTGCTGACCGGCGCTACGACAAGTATAGCAATGAAAAAGGCAGAGAGACCCGTAAAGATTGCGCTCCCTAAAGAAGGCAATTTACCTTGCTCGTCTTGGGGAAGCTCTTCTTTGAAGAGCTTCGTGTCTTCACGAAATTTCACCGAATAGTATATCGCGAGCAATAGTCCTAGGGCAGACCAACCTATGGGGGCAAAGATGGCGACAACCCACCCCACCTCAACGCCAATTGCGACCGCGACTAAGGCGCTGACCAGCCCATAAGCAAGCCCCCAATAGCCACTCGCCATCAATAGAGGTGTCCAGCCAAACTCTGGAAAAGCTTGTACGTTACTGTTTGCTCCCGGGTCGCCCACGATTTCGCTACGCCTTCAGCCGGTAGCCGGTCTTGAACACGCGGTAAACCCACAGCGTCAGGATGATGTTGAGCGCCAGCGTATAAGCGATGCCAACCATCAGGTCGCTGTCGCCGCGGCCGATAAAGCCGTAACGCACCCCGTCAATCATATAGAAGAAAGGATTGAGCTGGCTGAAGACCTGCCAGCTGGTGGAGAGCCGCTCGATCGAATAGAAGGTGCCGGAGAGAAGGCTGAGCGGCGCGATCACGAAGTTGGTGATGGCGGCCGAATGGTCGAACTTCTCGGCCCACACGCCGGTGAGCACACCCACGAGCGACAGCATCACACTGGCGGCCAGCGCGAAATAGATCACGGCCCAGGCGTGCTCGACACTCATGGTCACGCCGGGCATGGCCCAAAAGGCTGTGCCCACAGACATGCCCACCAGAAGCCCGCGTGTCACACCGCCGCCCACGAAGCCGAGCGTCAGCTCAAGGGCAGAAAGCGGCGGCATCAACGTGTCGACAATATTGCCCTGCACCTTGGCGATCAGGATGGAAGAAGACGTGTTGGCAAAGGCATTCTGCAGAATGGCCATCACAATCAGGCCCGGCGCCAGGAACTGGGCGTAGGGCATGCCCGCCACCATCCGGCCCTGGCCCCCAAGCGCCAGTGTGAAGATGATCATGAAAAGGATCGTGGTGACCGCTGGCGCCGCCAGCGTCTGGGCCCATACTTTCATGAAGCGGCGCGATTCGCGCGCATAAAGCGTCCACAGGCCCACCCAGTTGACGGCGCCAATGGTGCGGCTGCCAAGATCAGGGTAGCTCTCGGGCGCGTCCGTGGCGGTAAGGCTCGATGGGGTGGATTCCATGGGCTTGCTCCTCAAAAAATTGCGGGCTTCACCATATGGTGTCGTTTGTCCCCTTGGCAAGAGGGGGGCTTAACCGATATAAGCTTTGGGGAATCGGCGTGACTCGTGAGTCACGAAAGCTGGCCCCGAGCCATCAAGAGCAATCGGGACAGCATACAGAATATAAGGATAAAGACCATGGCATGGACGGACGATCGCATTGATCAGCTCAAGAAACTTTGGGACGATGGCCTGAGCGCCAGCCAGATCGCGAAGGAACTGGGCGAGGGTGTGACCCGTAACGCCGTGATCGGCAAGGCCCACCGCCTTGGCCTCAAATCGCGCCCTTCCCCGGTGAAGGCCGACAAGGACAAGAAGAAGGCCGCGCCGAAGAAAGTCGCAAAAAAGACGGATAAACAGCTAGTTACGCTTCTGGACCTGACAGACCGCATGTGCAAATGGCCGATTGGTCACCCGGGCGACGCGGACTTCCATTTCTGCGGCAAGCAGGCCGAAGCGGGCATGCCCTACTGCGCCGGCCACTGCGCTGAAGCCTACCAGGCCCAGCCGCCACGCCGCGACAAGCGCCCTCAGCCGCCGCGCACCATCCTTTAGGGCTGGCGTTAGGCCAAGCAGGCCCAAAATCGAATCATACCGAGCGACTCGCAGGTGCATGCCATCTGCGGGTTTTGCTTTTTTTGGGCGAGTTTTGCTTTTCTGTCCCCCCATCCAGCTGCGTTCACAATATTGCGATCAGCAAGCCTCTTGCCCGATCGCGCGGCTTGGGTAATGGTTTACCGAAAGTCACATAGGTGCAGGCGCACCAAACCAGATCAACCGGGAGAGATAGATGACGAAGAAACTTCTTGCAGGCACCGTTGCCACCGCGCTTCTTGTGGGCTCAGCCATTCCGGCCTTGGCGCACGGCGAAGACAAGCGCTTCAAGGAATCGAAAGTCCGTCATGACATCATGGAAGTGTTCGGCAAGGGCTTCGGCAAGATCGGCAAGATCATGAAGGGCGAAGAGGGCACACCTGCCGAGTTCCCAGCCATTGCGAGGAAGATGGCTGAGGCCGCCGGCAAGACCAAGGCGTCCTTTGAAAAGGACACCCGCGGCATGGAAGGCTTCACCGAAGCCAAGGATGAGATCTGGGACAATTGGGAAGATTTCGCCTCGCGCCTCGACAAGATGGACACAGACGCCCAGGCGTTCCTGGCAGCAGCCGAGACCGGCGACATGGCGCAGATCGGCCCGGCCATGAAGGAACTTGGGTCCAACTGCAAAAGCTGCCACGACAAATACAAGGCCGACCTGGACTAGGGCACGCCTCATTTGACTGACACGAAAGGGCGCTAAAGGGCGCCCTTTTCTTATGAGCGCCAACCTATCCCAGAATAGCGTACCAGAGGCCCGCAGCGACAGGCACAAGGATGCCGAGCGCCAGCCACGGTGAAGCCAGGCGCGGCGCCTTCTTGGGCGCAGTCTTCCTGCCAGTGATCATGGCGCGCACGAGCCCCGCTTTCTTGATGAGCGTATAATAAAGCACCACGGCGATATGCAGCCCCGCGAGACCGATCAGCACCAGCCCGGTCTGCTTGTGCCACCGCGTCAACCGCCCGCCCCATTCACCTGCCTGCTCCGACAGGGGACCAGAGAAGAACATGTCATCGGTGGCAAAAAGCCCCATCACGGCCTGCGCCAGCAGCAGAAGAAGCATCAGCATAACACTGAGGGCGCCCAAAGGATTATGCCCCGGGCATTTGGCGGCGTCGCCATGCTTCAAATAGCCCATGATAGCCCCCGGCCCGCGCACGAAACTTGTGAAGCGCGCGCTTTCAGACCCCGCCAATCCCCACAGGATGCGCCAGCAGATAAGGATCAGGATGGTGACGCCGGCATAGGTGTGCATATTCGCATATATGCCGAACTTGTCCTGGTACGCCGAGTAGGCGGCCAGCGCAAACGCCACCACCAGCGCCCAGTGGAACAGCCGCAGGGCAATGTCCCAGATTTTCACACCTTGGAGCTGTGCGTCCCCGCGCATGGTCATGCCTCCATCAATGTTTTGGCAGCTTTGACAATGGTCTCCGCCGTCGGCAGCCATTTGGCTTCGGCCTTGCGGCCATAAGGCACCGGCGTATCCGGCGGCGTGACCGCCACGGGCGCCGCCTTGAGGTCCGCGAAGGCCTTGCGGCTGATGGTGCTGATCACCGCGTCGGCGAACCCTGCGAAGGCTGCGTCTTCGCTGGCGACCAGAAGCCGCCCGGTTTTCTTCACGCTCTCAAGGATCAGCGCTTCATCCAGCGGCTTGATGGTGCGCGGGTCGATCACTTCGGCCCCGATGCTCTCTGCAGCCAGCCTGTCGGCTGCCTCCACGGCCTTGTGAACGAAAGCGGAAACCGCAATGATCGTCAGGTCTTTGCCTTCGCGCACCAGCCTGCCCTTGCCCAAGGGAACAGCGGGAAGATCTTCTTCCACCGTGTCCGCATGGCCATAAAGCCCCTTGTGTTCCATCAGCACCGTTGGCCCCTTGGCCATCACGGCGGACTTCAGAAGCCCCGCCGCATCAGCGGGGGAGCTGGGGCAGGCCACCGTCAGGCCGGGGACTGAGCTGAGCATACCGAAGGTAGACTGGCTGTGCATGGCGCCCGAGCCGTCCCCCGCGCCCATGGTGGTGCGAATAACGAGCGGAAGGTCGAACCGCCCGTTCGACAGGAAGCGTGCCTTTGCCGCCTGGTTCATGATCTGGTCGAAGCAGACGCCCATGAAATCGCAGAACATCACCTCGACAATGGGCCTCAAGCCGGTCATCGCCGCGCCCGTGGCCATGCCGATGAAGGCTGTCTCGGAGATTGGCGTGTCGATCACCCGGCCGGCGCCGAACTTGATGGCCAGACCGCGCGTCACGCCAAAAACACCGCCCAATTCCAGCCCGTCCGCCACGCCGCTGCCGCCCCGGATATCTTCGCCGATCACGATGATACGGTCGTCGGCTGCCATCAGCGTGTGGTGCGCCTTGTTGAGCGCGTCTGCGATGGTCATCCTGGTCATGCGCGCGCCTCCGCCATACGGGCCGCAAGCGCCTTATCGCTGACGTCAGGGGCCGCGACGGCTTTCGATATGGTGGTGCGGGCGTCTTTGCTCGCGCGGGATTTCATGCCGTCCACCAGGCCCTTCGTCACGTCGCGGTTCAGGATCATGGCCTCAAGCCGGTCAAGCGGATCGCCCGAAGCGCCCCCTTTGTTGCGGTAGACTTCCTTGTCGCCGTGATAGTGGCCGCTGAGGCGCGGCACGCTGGCCTCGAGAAACGCGGGGGAGCCTGTATCCCGCACCCAGGCAACAAGCCGGTCGGCTGTCTTGGTGGCTTCAACCGGGTCGGTGCCGTCAACATGGGCGGACGCGAGGCCGAACGCCCGCGCGCGGCCCAAAAGGCTGGTACCGCCCGCGGCATAAGAAGCCGCGGTCGACTGGCCAAAGCCATTGTTTTCACACACGAACAGAATGGGAAGCTTCAGCACCACCGCGAGATTGAGCGATTCGAGCACCGCGCCCTGGTTGGCCGCGCCGTCGCCGAAATAGCTGACGGCAATGCCACCGGTCTGAAGGGTTTTGGCAGAAAGCGCGGCGCCAAGCGCCAGCGGCACCTGCCCGCCCACGATACCGTTCGAGCCCAGAAGGCCGCTCTCGGGCGCGATCAGATGCTGGGTGCCACCCAGGCCCGATGACAGACCGCCCTCGCGGCCCAGGATTTCGCAGGCCAGCGCATAGGGGTCAACACCCAGGGACAGCGCGATGCCGTGGCTCCTATGTGACCCGGTCACCTGATCCTTAGGCAGGTCAAGCGCCGCGGCCACCGCCAGCTCCAGGACCTCCGCCCCGTTCGACAGATGCACCAGGCCCGGCACTTCGCCGGCGTCCGCGGCAGCGGCCAGCGCGCCTTCGAACGCCCGGATAAAGTGGGCCTTTTCAAACATCAATGTCAGGTCTTCAAGTTCCATACATCGTCCGTTGCCATGAGGCTTCCCTATCCCGGGGTTTAGC
>JBNKYQ010000127.1:0-8577 GCA_050300975.1 Kordiimonas sp. | reverse complement strand
GGTCGAAGTGCCAGCTTCGAATGGTCTATCCGTTCGGGCGCCCTTGAGCGCTTCCTGTCCTCGCACTTGTTGCCGCTTGAGGATCATGAAGGCCGTGTCTATCAGGTCATCTGCACTATTGAGGACCAAACAGCCGAGAAACTGGCCGAACGGAACCTTCTCCATCACGCCTTCCATGACGCCCTCACCGGCCAGCCCAACCGAGTGCTGTTCCGGAACAAGCTTGAGGAAGCCGTTGCTGAATGCCAGCGGTCGGGCCAGACAACAGGCTGCGCCGTCCTGATCATCAATATCGACCGATTCCAGCAGATCAACGAAAGCTTCGGCCATTCCTCGGGCGACCGCTTCCTGATTTCCATGGCGTCCACGCTGAGGCGCTGCATCCGCAGCTCAGACACGCTCGCGCGCCTGTCGGGCGACGAATTCGCCATCCTGGTCTCCCGCTTCGCCGACCTTGAAGAGGTTGAGATGATCTCCCGGCGCATCCATGACGCCATGGCGCTGCCGTATGACCTGGACGGTAACGAGGTTTTCACCAGCGTTTCTGTAGGCGTGGCAACCACCATTTCCAGCTCCACCCACCCGGAGGACCTGATCCGCGACGCCGATTTCGCCATGCACCGCGCCAAATCAGCGGGCAAGGCCCGGACAGAGATTTACCAGAGCGATTCGCACCAGCGCGCCCGGTCCCAGTTCCACCTGGAGACAGAGCTGAGACGCGCGGTTGAACGCGGTGAGCTGGAACTGAATTACCAGCCAATCATCGATCTCAAGACCGACGAACTGCACGGTTTCGAGGCCCTCACCCGCTGGGTCCACAAGGACCGCGGCGTAGTGTCCCCTATTGAATTTATCCCGCTCGCGGAAGAGACCGGCGTTATTGTGCCGCTCGGGCGTTGGGCGGTCGATTCGGCCTGTGCCGCCGTCAAATCCTGGCTGGATGAAATGGGGCCTGAGAAAACTGTTCCCGTGAACGTGAATGTCTCTGGCGTGCAGTTCGCGCGTGACGATATTGCAGGCATGGTGGAACAGGCGCTGAAGGACCATGACCTTCCGGGCCACCTGATCCGGATCGAGCTGACAGAAAGCGCCATCATGGCCAACCCGACACGGATTTCCGAGACGCTGTCGCGAATTCGCAAGCTCGGCGTCAAGGTCGCGCTTGATGATTTCGGCACCGGCTACAGCTCCCTCAACTACCTGCACCAGTTCCCGATCGACATCATCAAGATCGACCGCAGCTTCATCAACCAGCTTGAACAGGACAATGCGCCGTTCAAGATTCTGGAAATGATCGGCATGCTGGCCACCAACCTGGGCCATGAGGTCGTTGCCGAAGGGCTCGAGGACCTGGAGCATATCAATATGCTCAGGAACCTGGATTTCAGTTTTGGTCAAGGCTATTTCTGGTCCAAGCCGGTGAACACGGCAAGTGCAACAGACATCGTGCGCGGCAAACTGCCCTGGGCCTAGCCCCTTGAAGGCCAGCGGGGGCCGCCCCACATATGGTGAAAGACGTTCTAATCCACTGAAAGACAGGGAAAGAAATGAGCGAGGACACCAAAAATACCCCAGAACCGGCCAAAAAGGCCGCTCCAAAAACCACTGCCAGGAAAACGGCTGCCAAGGCCACTCCGGCCAAAAAGGCGCCTGCGAGTAAAAGCAGCGCGGCAAAGAAAGCCGCCACGCCCCGTAAAGCGGCCCGGAAAGCGACGGCTGCAAAGCCTGCGGCGAAAAAGGCACCGGCCAAAAAGCCGGCCGCCAAAAAGCCCGTTCCGAAAACTGCTGCTGCGAGTGCGGCCAAGCCGGACCCGAAGGTCGAAAGCCTCGCGGACGAGCAGGAACGCGCATTTGAAGCGGCTGACCAGGCGGAAAGCACGGATACCGCCGCGCGGGCGGGCGGCACTGACGGTGAATCGTCGTCCTCCCATCACGGGTTCGATGCCGAAGAGTTCAAGAAAGCCATGAAGGAAAAGGACTGGTCTACCCACCTCACCCGGCTGGCATTTGTCGTACTGTTCAGTATCTTCGGCTATATCTCGCTGATCGCGATCATCGTCCTGGCTTTGTGCCAGCTTGTACTGACAATCCTTAACGACAGCCCGAATGAGACGATCAAGAGCGCCATGACCATCCTGGGTCGCTATATCAGCGATATCATGGATTATCTGAGCTTCCAGACCGACGAACGCCCCTTCCCGCTGGGCAAGGATATGCCGACCGACGACTGAGACGACTGAGAGGTTCCCAAACACAGCAAAGGCGCCAATCGGCGCCTTTTTTCTCGGCAATTCGCACCCCGGCCTACATGAAGAGGCCAGCTTTCTCGAACAGCACCTCCGCGCCCAAGCGGATAATGGCTGCAGCAATGATGGCGGTCACCAGTCCTTTTAGCAAATCAAGCATGCTCCGATCCTAACGCAAGGCTTTGGCGCCAGCAAGCATTGAAGGGGCCTAACGCCCCGCCTGGCCTTCTACTTTTGTCACATGGGCATTCCGGCTCCTGATCGCGATATCCGCATGATCGGAAAACACACCGTCTACGCCAAGCGTCCAATATAGCGAAAGCTCGCTTTCAACGTCGTTGAAGCCGTCGCCAACCTGATCGGCGCGGAATGTCCAGGGATGGACCTTGTAGCCCAGCGCATGGGCCGCTTCAATCACACCGGTGGAGTGGCCTTCCCTGTCCGCCAGCAGTAACTTATAGGGGCCGATGCCCGCAAGGATATCACCATACTTGCCGAGCGGCTCCTCCAGCACCTGTTGGCCGGTCTCGGCGTCCTGCACGCCTTCCATCAGCCAAATGAGCGGCACGCTGGTACGCGGTGCGATTTCCTTCAAATATTCACCGCTAAAGCACTGAAAGTAAATCGGAATACCTTTTCCCTGGGTCGTTTCGAACACACGCAGAAGCGCCTCGGTCGGATCAAGTCCCAAGGCCTTATATTCCATCGGATGCTTCATCTCGATATATAGGCCGACTGTCGTGTCCCCGCGCTCGGCCTCCACGAGCGAGATAATCTCCTCAATGGTGGGGATCGTCTCCCGGCCATCATAGTCCGTACCGCGCGTTGGCCGTGCCTGAACCGCTTTCAAGGTCCTGAGTTCCTCGAAAGTGAAGTCAAACACCCACCAGTCCGTCTTGCCGTGAAACTCGCGCCGGCGGTCTGCAAACTCCGGGTGGTTCGCAACATCGGTGCTGTCTGAGAGGTATACATCATGCCGGGCCACCAGCTTGCCGTCTTTCGTTAACACCAGATCAGGTTCGATATAGTCGGCGCCCATCGCGATTCCCATGCGGTAAGCCATCAGCGTATGCTCCGGCCGGTAGCCGCTGGCGCCCCTGTGGGCGATGACGATGGGGTCGCTTTCATTTGCGTTTGCCATGGGCGCGCCTCCTGCGAGTATCAGGATCAGACTGAAAAAAGCCTTTAATCTCATGTTCATAACCATACGCTCCTCATGGCATTTGCAAACAGGAAAAGCACCCTGCCCCAGAATTGTGACAGCCCGGGGACAATCCTCGCTCCTGGCACCAATTCAAGACTTGACGGTCTATTAATTCAAGGGTCTTTATAGGGTTGGAGGGTAAGTTATGGATCTCGGACTAACACTCGGCTCACTCGTAGCCATCATCATACTCGCGCTTCTCGCGTCGAAAATGTTCCCCAACAAGGGACGGCTGGACGCTGACCGCGTGAAGCGCAACCTCAAGCGCTATGCGCCTGAAGCCAAGATCAGCGACATCATGATCGATAGCACCGGCAAGGTTGCGATCGCAGCGCTCAAGGCCCCCGATGGCAGCTTCGGCTTCGCCCGCCTCCTGGGCGACCGGGTGGTATGCCGCCTGCTGACCAGCGCAGATATCCGCAAGGTCTATAAGGACCACGCACGCATCACACTGGTCTTCAATGACTTCACCCAACCGGAAATTACCTTGACCATGGCCGCAGACACGCTGCCAAAAGCTGTGGCGTTGCTCGACAGCTTCACCAGCCAGCAGGAGACCGCTCATGCCGCTTGATCTGCCGAAACCAACTGACTTCGCGGTACCAGCCTTCGTCTTCCTCGTACTTGTGGAGATGATCTACGGCTGGAAGACAGGTCGCGCCAAGTTTGAAGGCAAGGATGCCTTCACGTCCCTCCTGATGGGGCTGGGCAGCACGATATCCGGTGCGATCACCGTTTCGATCACCTTTGTTGTCAGCTACTGGGTGTGGGAAAACTTCCGTATCTTCGACATGGGCTCCAGCTGGCCCGTATTTGTGCTTGCGCTGGTTCTTGATGACCTGGCCTATTATTGGATTCACCGGTTCGGTCACCGGATGCGCTGGATGTGGGCAGCACACGTGATTCACCATTCCAGCCAGCATTATAACCTGACAACTGCGCTGAGGCAGACATGGACCGGCCAGCTTACGCCGGCCTTCCTGATCAAATGGCCGATCTTCATCCTCGGTATCGAGCCCGCCATCGTCTTTTTCTGCGCCGGGCTGAACCTGATTTACCAATTCTGGTTCCACACTGAAGCCATCGACAAGATGCCGCGCTGGTTCGAGTTTATCTTCAACACACCCAGTCACCACCGGGTGCATCACGCCAACAACCCGAAATACCTGGACGCAAACTATGCGGGTATTTTCATTGTCTGGGACAGGCTGTTTGGCACTTTCGTGCCCGAAGACAAGGCCGAGCCCTGCCGCTACGGCCTTGTGCGCGACCTGGGCACCTTCAATCCGCTTCGCGTCGCTTTCCATGAATGGTGGGGTATCGTGGTTGATATGTGGCAGGCCAAGGGCATCAAGAACAAACTGATGTTCCTCGTTGCCCCGCCCGGCTGGACGCCGGATGGCAGCCGCAAGACCAGCGACATGATCAAGGCCGAATGGCGCGAAAGGCAAAATGCTGCTGGCGCAGGGGAAAGTTCCGCTGCGACACCTGAACAGGCAGCCTGACCCGTCAGGACATCACGCCAAGCCTGAACCCGCCCCAGTGCCTGCCGTTGACGGTGATTGGGGCGGAAACATCTTTCATCAGCACAAACTTGCCCTGCCCCATATCGCGCCGATAAGGCTGTATTTTGAACGGGTCCTGGCTGCGCCCGGCTCGCAGCCCGACTTTATCGTTATAGATCATGCGGTTGCGGGAGTTTGCTGCATTCCAGGCAGGGTCGTCCTTGCGCTGTGGCTTTGAAAATTGCTTGTTATGTGTCGGCAGGTAAGCATTGCGGTCAACCGCCGCGCAAATCACAATCTTGTCGCTTGAGGCAACGATCTCCTCCTGCATGTCGAACAGCAGCTTGTCTGTGAGCGCCGTGAACCGTGTAGTCACCTGCTGGGGGTTAGACCCCGGCACAGGCACATAGTTTTCATCAAACAAGTCCGCTTCGGTGATCTCACCCTTAGCGACCGCTTCTTCGAACAATCGGCTGATGACCTTGGCAGTCTCTGTCGCGACCTTCACATAGGGGGTGTCGGCTGTTTCCACCTCTGTTCCTGCCGCGATCTGGACGAGCTTTTCGCCAAAATCCACCAAATGACCGAGCCGCTGGTCCGCATCCCTGAGCTTCTCGTCGGCCACAACCGTGCCCTCGGCAACCATTTTCAGCTGATCATCAACCACTTGGCAGGCGTCAGACATGGCCACCGTTGCGGCATCAATACGTTGGTTGCAGCCCGCTGCAACACCTGTCACCTCGCGCATCTCCTCAAGGCTTTCGACGAGGCCGTCAATGCGGGCCTGCGCCGTCTGCGCGAAGCCAGCGCCGTTACGTATTTCCTCAATCAGCGCCTCAACCTGGTGGGAAAGATCATCCACCACGGTATTGATGCGTTCGGTGGCAGCCCGCGTCTCGCCTGAAAGTTTCTTCACCTCACCGGCCACCACGGCAAACCCGCGGCCCGCGTCACCTGCCCTGGCGGCTTCAATGGTGGCGTTCAGGGCCAGAAGGTTGGTCTGGCTTGCGATAGCGTCAATCACAGACGACACCTGCCCGACGGTATCGAGCGCTTCGGACAGGCCATTGATCCGGTCTTCAAGCCCGTTCACTGTCTCGATCAGCTTGCTGGTCTGGGCCGCCGTATCACCAACCGCGTCGCTTGACCGGCTGCCGGCTTCTTCAATGCGACCAAGGGCGGCGCCGATATCGGTCGCGGCCTGGGTCACCTCCTGCCGCCGGCCATTAAGTGTGTCAACCGACGCTTTCAGGGTGTTAGTCGCTTCTGCTTGCGACGCAAAATAGTCGCTGACCTCTGTCACCGCTGCCGCAACATCCGCGCAATTGAGGCTGAATTCACTCGCGTTTTCAGCGATTTCGACAATCGCCTTTTCAGTTTTTTGTGAGGACACTTCCACATTCCCGTTCAATTAACCGACCATACGGTCAAAGAATAGTAGGAACTTTCCGAAGATTTGGTTACCACGCTTAAAAAAACGATAGCCGCGCAGAAGGGCCACCAGTCACACAAACTGGCCGCTTCCTGCCATCACAGGCGGTACAACCTAACCCCGCGCGCAATTTTGTCCAGTTCTGCATCTTACCTTCATATGCTGCCTTGGGCGTGTTATTACTATTCTTCTGATTGTATTCACTCGCTCATTATGAGAAACTTTGCAGTCATCTGTTCGCGTACGCCAGCTTCAAATGCGTGTCCCGCCCAACTGGCAAAGCCAGTGCACCGCTTGGACACGGGCGCTGGAAGCACCACCCTCGCCCCGTTCGAAAGGAATAGACGATGTCCACAAGCACCAAACCCACCCTGCCCACGAATGCCGTTGTTGGCTATATCGACATGCAGGCCCAAGGCGCCATGAGCATGATCACGGCCAGCCAGATCAAGGCTTATAACGTGATTGTCCTGGCTTTCTCAAACGCCGACGGCACCGTGGACCCAAGCCTGATGACCGCGGTGAAACCGCTCATCCAGGAAGAAAGCCCAGGCACGCTTAACCTGCTTTCCTATGGCGGCGCAGGAGCCCCCGCTCAATTGACCCCGGAAACGGCCCTCAACCTCGTTAATGCTGCCAAACAATATAAGCTCGATGGCATCGACCTGGATATTGAGGACAGCTCGGTCACCCTTGCCGAGTACAATGTGTTTGCCACCACGCTTGCACGCCTGATGAACGGGGAAATGTTGCTGACGATGGCGCCAATCCTCGCGGGCACCTCAACTGCCCCTACCCTCAATATCCCCAACGGCGGCATTTCGCTTGAAGGCATCTACAGCCAACCGGGCTTCGACGCCATATTCGTGCAGGCTTATAACTCCGGCACCAACTTCACCTATCCGCTGCCAAGCGATCCCAGCAAGCTTGTGGGCGAAGACAATGCAAACATCGTCTCCGCAGCCTATAATGCTTTGCAGCAGAACGGGAATATCGCAAAAGATACCAAGATCGTGATCGGCATCCCGGCCAATGCAGGCGGCGCACCAACAGCGTCAAATCTGTGGAACGTTCCCGACTATTCCACTGTTCCGCCCGTGATCGGTACTAACCTCGAGAATATCGTAGCTGGGGACTTTGACATCGACCCCAGCCAGTTTGGTGGCCTGATGGCCTGGAGCCTCAACACGGATGCAGACCCTTCAGCCTACCCGGGCTACGGCAGTTTTCAGAACGGACCGGCAGGCTACTTCGCAGTGCACGTCGCGCCGCTTGTTGCCGCTTTGCCGGACACAAAAGCCCGCGCGGCAGAATAACGACCTTGCGGGCAGCCCTTCGGGGCTGTCTTTTAGTCCTGGCGCTTGCGCTTACCGAAAAGGTCCAGCACGACTGCCAGCAATACACCAGCGACGCCGCCAACGACCGTCTCAGGGATTGCAGGATACGGCAACCAGGCACCGATAACCGCGCCCAGGATGAAGCCAACAAACAGAAAAAAGCCTACGCGTGTCGCCATTACAGTGTCCCTTCAAAATGGTTCGCCGCCTTCTTATATGGCTCGGGACGGGCCGTCAAATGTCACTTTTTTGTGCAGGTGCGAAAAGAATTCTATTTTGCACTTGCGAAAAGCGCGATTTTTGGCACATTGTCGGCAACCAGATTCAGGGATAGCGCCCCAAATTCAGAGGGCGGCCCAACCAGATTGAAGGAGAGCCCCACATGTCTCAGGATGCAATTGTAATCGTTGGTATGGCGCGGACCCCAATGGGTGGCCTGCTGGGCGACCTGTCCAGCGTTCCGGCGTCTGACCTTGGCGCTGTCGCCATCAAGGGCGCGCTTGAAAGCGCGGGTGTTGAAGGCGAAGCCGTCAATGAGACAATTATGGGCTGCGTTTTGCCAGCCGGTCAGGGCCAGGCGCCTGCCCGCCAGGCTAGCCGCAAGGCCGGCATCCCAGACGCGACGGGTGCTGTGACCATCAACAAGATGTGCGGCTCCGGCATGCAGGCGATGATGCAGGCACACGATAGCCTGAAGGCTGGCACCAACAGCATTGTGGTTGCGGGCGGTATGGAAAGCATGTCGCTGGCACCGCATATGCTGCCAACGGGCCGCACCGGCGTGAAATACGGCAACGCCCAGCTTCTGGACCATATGGCGCTCGACGGCCTCACGGACGCTTATGCGGGTGAG
>JBNKYQ010000126.1:0-8613 GCA_050300975.1 Kordiimonas sp. | reverse complement strand
GCGCCCTCGCCATAGCCGGTGTAGAGGCTGTCGACGACGTCCATCCAGGAGATGACCTTGCCGAACGGAGCGAACGACCCGTGCTCCTTGAGGTAGTCGTTGTCTGCGGTGTTGATGAAGAACTGGGTGCCGCCCGTGTCGCGTCCGGCAGTGGCCACGCCCACGCTGCCCTTTACGTGCTGGCCGCCCCATTCTTCACGGATGGTACCCCAGCTGGCCAGTTCCGGGTCTTCGCTCTGGCCCGCCTGCGCCACAAAGTTCGGGATCACCCGGTGCCACAGCATGCCGTTCATTTTGCCCACGTCCGCGAGCAGCATGAAGTTGGCCGCCGCATAGGGCGCCATGTGTGACGGCGCGATGCACACGGTGCCGCGCGTTGTCTGAAGCTTCAGTTCGCGGCTCTGGTACGACAGCACGGTATTCCAGCTTGGCGTCTTGCGCGGTTTCTCGATGCCCTCAATGGACGGGTCCAGCGCGATGGCTGCTTCGCGCCCACGGATGGTATCTGGGTTTGCGACCGCATAGTCCTCAAGGATCGCCTTGCCTTCATCCGACTGCGCCAACAGCCCCATGGCGGAGAAAGCCTTGTAATAGTCGTCGCCAGCGAACCATGTTTGGGCAACCTTCAGCCCTTCCTCGGGCGAGCGCTGGTTCAGGCCATTAAGTGCGGTTACGGCAATCCAGGGATTTTCGTCCGCGACACTTGCGGCGACCAGCTGGGTGATGTCAGTGTCCATGGGCGCCCGGCCCGCCAGCGCGGACAGGGCCAGGTGGCGCATGGGGATGCTGCCATCCCGCGCGGCTTCCATCAAATAGAGCTTGCTGGATGGGTCAGACAGGCTGCCCATGGCTCGCACGGCTTCCATCGCCAACTGAGCGTCATCAACACCCGCAATCGCGGTCAGATAATCAGCGGCGTCATTGCCGAACTGCCTAAGCACGCGCACAAGTGCCCGCTGCACGTCAGGATCTGGCGTGGCGCCCATGGCGGCGGTCACCTGATCAAGCGTCAGGTATTCATCCAGATTTTGCAGGCGCCCCAAAAGGTAGGCCGCCTGATAGCCGATACCGTCGTCGGCTGTCAGTGCCAGAAGATGTGGCACATCAAGGCCCGGCAAGGCGGACGGGGCAAGCCGGTCATAAACAATAGACTGCATCAAGCCGAAGAGCGGCAGCGTCCGGTCCTGGTTTTCAAACTCCACCTTCGGCGGCGTGACCGGCGTGGCGTTCACCATCTCAACCAGCATCATGCGCAGGTCAGCGTTGCCGGAGAAGCCCATGGCAACGGGCAGCATATCCACGCCCACCTTGAATGGCAGGGCTTGCGTGTGCACCATCAGGGCATCAACAGGGGCATCCTCGTAGCAGAAGGCAGCACCCTTGCGCGCAGCCGCAACGGCTTTTTTGTTGCGGTGGGACAGATAAGGTTCGATTTTCACGCAGGCTTCGCCACCGATTTGACCGAGATACTCCAGCGCTTCCCATTTTCCGGCCTCAAGCGCTTCATCAAAGACGGGATTCTGATAGTCTCTGGCGTCTTTTGCTTCCATCAGACGTACGTCAAAATCATTAAATTCTTTAAGAATTGCATTATTTTCAAAAGAAATTGCCGGTGCGCTGACGCCAAAGGTTAACAGCGCAAGCGCAAGTGTATGCTTAAGTTTCATGAAAATCCTCCCCGCTAAATACCTGTCATATCACAGTTTTTTTGGTCAGCAATGCTGTACTATTTTTTGCAGAAATCAGCCATTCGTTAACTGATGCCCCTAATTTTTTAAGCTATGCGTTTTGTGCATGGCTGCTACGACCCAAAAATGGGTTTTCTTCTTGGCTTACCAAACATATATACCTCCCATCGCCGCTGAGCAACGTACCGAGTATCTGGCTCGCGGCACCAAGTTTCTGAGTTTGACGGTTTTCCGTCACAAAGGTCGGTCCCGGGGTTCCTCCCCCCTCCCCCCACTTCCCCCCCGGGACCGGCCCTTTACTTTTCGTCTCGTGAGTTCGAGACAGCACTAACCTCCCTATGTTGACAAACTGATCCCCAGGCTCCGGTACTTAACCGGGGCCTCTTTTTTTGTCCGCGCCACCTGAACATCCAACCCCACCCCCGAACCCGTATTGAGGGTTAGGTAACCTTTGGTTCTGTAGTATAGTGACGAGCGGAAGGTGAAGAGAGACATGCAACGCATCACGTCAGGCAAGTGGTGGTGGCTGCTGTGTGCCATGGTGATGGCTTTGGGCACAGCGCCTGCCCGCGCGGAGCATTTCCGCCTCGCCATGCCATCTGAAGACGATCAATATATCATCGACCTGTTCGCCCTGGCGCTCGAAGCTGAGGGCGGTGACCATACGTTCGAGGTGGTCCGCCGGGTGATCCTGGCGCAGGACCGGGCGCTTCGGGCGCTCGCAGACAACAAGGCCCGCTATGAGGTGCACTATAGCGGCTATGCGCCCGAACGCGAACGTGACTTCGCCATGGTGCGATTCCCCATCACCCGTGGCATGCTGGGCCACCGGCTTCTGGCGATCTGCGCTGCTGACAAGGATATGCTTGCAGGCGTCGATAGCGTGGAAAAGCTGGCCGCCTTCCGGCTTGGCTCAGGCATGGACTGGCCCGACACCACTATCATGCGCGCGGCAGGGCTGACGGTGACAACCGGCTCGGACACCAACCTATGGCCGATGCTGGCCCGCAAGCGCTTCGATGCCTTCCCGCGCGGCATCAATGAAATTCAGGCGGAAATTCATAGCGAGGGACAAGGCAAGTTCGAAAAACAACTGATGATCGACACCCATGTCATGCTGGTCTACCGCTATGACCACTTCTTCTACTTGTCGAAAGCCAACGAACATAAGTCCAGGATTATAGAGCGCGGGCTGATCAAGGCCTTCCAGTCCGGCAAGCTGGATGCGTTTCTCGAGAGTGTCCCGGCCCTGCAGGCCACCATGGCGGAACTAAAGGCGCACCCGCGGCACGTCATCCACATTGACAATCCGCTTCTGAGCCCAGAGGTCAGGAACCTGCCTGCAGCCTACTGGCGCACCTACCCTTAGGGACGTGGGGTGCAGGTAGGGGAAACCCGACTTGCCGCTGACAGCGATATCAGATATTTTGAAGCATGGGGTGAAAGCAGGAATGGATGAACATTAGGCACGCCCGACTATGCGCTTTCCTGAGCTGGTTGCTCGCCGGCATCCCTGCCCTACATGCCGAAACCTTCCGCATCGAAGCCCCGCCCGCCGACCATAATTTCGATTATGAAGTCCAACTGCTGCAGATTGCGCTCGATCACGCCGCTGGTGATCATGAATTGATTCTGGTGGCGCCGGACGAAAACCGCCCAGCCAATCAGGGACGCATGCTGCGCCAGTTCGCGGACGGCAACAGCCCATACAATATATTGTTCAGCGGCTACAGCCCCGAGAGGGAAGACCAGCTGGAGATGATCTATATCCCGCTCACGCGCGGGCTTCTTGGCCACCGGCTGCTGTTTATTGAGGAAAAGACAGACGCCCTGCTGGCCACCATCGACACACTTGAGAAGTTCAAGGATCAGGTGACGATCGGCATGGCCATTTCGCACCCGGAGCGCCCCATCTATGAATATAACGGCCTGCAGGTGACATCCGCGCCGTCTGACCTTCAGTGGGAACTGCTGGCGCGCGGCCGGTTTCATGCGCTGCTGTTTGGCGTGGATGAAGCCTTCCCTCTTATGGCGCTGCAGGGCGGCAGGCACGGCGACGGCATCATCACCGTCTCAAACGAGCTCCGCGTCAGCTATCTCTATGATTCCTTCTTCTTTGTGGCGAAGGGCGACACAAAGCGCGCCGCCATTGTCACGGACGGATTGATGAAGGCCTACGACAGCGGCGCCTTCATGGCGCATTTCGCAAACTATCCGGCTATCAAGGCGGGGCTGGAGATTGTAGCCAGCCACGACCGCCGGGTGTTCTGGATCAACAACCCGTTCACGAGCCCCCGCATGCGCGCCATCCCCGGCCGATACTGGCACCGGTTTGACCGCGGCGGACACTAGTCCGCCAGTTCAGCGCCCCGCTTACGCGCGGCACCCACCGCCTGGCTCATCAGCTCCCCGAGCCCGTCTGCACGCATCAGCACATCAAGCGCCGCCGCCGTGGTACCGCCCGGGCTTGTGACCCGGCGGCGGAGTTCAGCGGCTTCAAGGTCTGTTTCCGCGTCCAACATGTGCCCTGCGCCAATGATGGTCTGCCGCGCCAGCGCCATGGCCGTGTCTTCGGGCAGGCCTTCGCGTACGCCCGCGGCTGCCAGGCATTCCACCATATAGAAGACATAGGCTGGCCCGCTGCCGGACACAGCAGTGACCGCGTCCATCTGGTCTTCATGTTCGATCCAAACGGCTTCGCCCGTGGCGTCCATCAACTCCAGCGCCAGTGCGCGGTCCTCATCACTGATGCCATCTCCCGCGGTCACGCCGCTGATGCCTTCACCAATCGCCGCCGGCGTGTTGGGCATGACTCGCACGCAGGTGCCCACGCCGCCCGTGCCCCGCGCCATCTGATCAAGCGTCACCCCCGCCGCGACCGACAGGACGACCGTCTCATCCCCTATGAAAGATGCCATCTCCGGCAGCGCGGCATTCATCACCTGCGGCTTCACCGCCATCACGACGGCCCGCGCTTTCATGCCTGTTGGCAGGGCATCTGCACTGGCGACAAAGTGGCTGGCGTTACTGCCCGGCAGGCTTGCAGGGTCAGCCTGCGGGTCAACCACATACAGGTGATCCGCCGGCACACCGGCCCGAAGCCAGCCCAGCGCCATGGCGCGTCCCATATGGCCGCAGCCCACAAGAACGAGGGGGGATTTCTCACTAAAATACTGCACCATATCTGCTCCATCAGGCGGGAGGCGCCCGCAGCAATGCCGCCGCGCCGAAACATGGGGCGATAATGGGGCAGTTTCGCCATCAAATCCAGTGCCGCAAGCGGCTAAAATCTATTGATGACGGTAACCCCTGATGTCTCGAAGCTGTCCATCGCGGTCAATATGCCGATGCCTTCTTCAAGGGAAACTGTCCTACCGATCAACTTCGAAGGCGCCAGCACCCCGCTCTCGACCATGGTCATCATGGCACCATAGCGGTGCGCCTGCATGCCGTGACTGCCCAGGATTTCAAGCTCGTTCGCGATCACCTGGTCCATCGGCACGGCCGCATGGGCATGGTCTGCCACCATCAGACCCACCTGCACATGCCGCCCGCGTTTTCTGAGGTTCGCCACCGAATTGAAGCAGGTCGCCGGGTGGCCAAGCGCGTCGATCGACACATGCGCCCCGCCGCCTGTGATGTCTTTTACCGCTTCGGCCACATCAGCGCCCATGGCCGCGTTCACGCCCGCCACGGCACCCAACGACCGGGCGAAATCAAGCTTGTCGTCCGCGATATCAACCGCCACAACATTCGCGCCCATGGCGCGCGCGATCATGATGGCCGACAGGCCCACGCCGCCACAGCCATGAACCGCCACCCAGTCGCCGGGACCCACCCGGCCCTGGTCCACCACCGCACGGAAGGAGGTGACGAACCGGCACCCCAGGCTGGCGGCGGTGACAAAATCCATGCTCTCCGGCAGCCGCACCAGGTTGAGGTCTGCGTGATGCAGGCCGACATATTCGGCGAACGACCCCCAATGGGTGAAGCCGGGCTGGAACTGGCTGTCGCACACCTGCTGGTTACCGCCTTGGCACTGGGGGCACGCCCCACAGCCACCCACGAACGGCACGGTCACGCGGTCGCCCTTGCGCCAGCGCGTCACGTCCCTGCCCACCGCCACAATGGTGCCCGCAAGCTCATGCCCCGGCACGTGCGGCAAGGTGATATCCTTGTCGTGGCCTTTCCAGCCGTGCCAGTCGCTCCGGCAGATGCCGGTGGCTTCCACGCGCACCACCACGCCGTGCACCTCAGGCGTCGGGTCCGGCACATCCATGATGCGCGGCGGGCTTGAAAAGGCTTCGTAGACGGCAGCTTTCATATCCGGGTCCTTTCACAACGGGCGCATGCCCCACTATGCCAGCATGTGCCCGCTGAATTCACGACAAAAAAAGGGGCGGCGCACTGCACCGCCCATATTTTCAGGCAGGGCCCCAACGGGAGCCAAGAACCGATCTGTTTTCTAGTTAAGCCGTGCCTGCACACTCCAGCATGGCGCTCTCGATCGCTTCTTCAGGAGACTGCCCTCCCCACATAACGAATTGGAAAACCGGATAGAAACGTTCGCACTCCCCAAGCGCGGTCTCCACCATGGTAACCATGTGTTCCTCGCCAATCGCGCCCACCAATGGGTCGCCCACCAGGCTTGCATGGCGGAACAACAGCGCGTCCTCTTCGGACCAATATTCGAAGTGGCCGATCCACATCCGCTCATTGATCATCCCAAGGACACGGTAAATATCGGCCCGTCGGCCTTCCGGCACCTTCAGGTCAAACAGACATGCAAACTGCAATGTTTTGAAGTCATCGCGCCAGAATACCCTGAACTGAAGGTCGGTATATTGGCCCGAGATGAACATGGTCAGCTCATCTTCGCCGTGCCGCTCGACAGGCCAATCATTGGCGCCTGCAAGCTCCTCGGCGAGATCAACTGGATTCTGAGAGATTACTTCAGAATGCCCGGTGCTTAGTGTCGTCATCTCGTTTCCCCCTGGAAAGTGAGTGCCGCCGGGCTAAGAGCTTAACCGGCAGACTCGGTTTCGCCGGTTAGCGTTATCTTCGATTCACCAGAAACACGAAATCTGGCTCCCTTGATCTAATCAAACACTAGATGTAGCGTGCCAAAGCCGGGACTCTGTGGCAAGCAGGAATTGTTTCGGAAGGGAAATTTCTTGTGGAAAAGTCGTTGAAGCACCGTTCTAATTTGGCGATTTCTGCCCCAAGAACAGGCCCTTAGATTTCACTCTTGAAGGAAAATATAGCGCGTAATTTTATTGCGCAAACGGCTTATTTTTGTTCAAGCTTGGCCTTGAGGAGATCAAGTTCCGCGCGCAGGTCTTCGTTTTCAGTGCGGGCTTTTTCAGCCATTTCGCGCACCACGTCGAACTCTTCGCGGGTCACCAGGTCAAGGCCGGCGAGCTGACGGTCCAGCCACGCACGGAAATGTTCTTCCATTTCACCCTTCACGCTGTGGGCCGCGCCCACCGCACCGGTTGCCAGTTTGGAAAGATCATCGAAGAATTTGTTGCTGGTCTGCATGGGTCCGTTCCTTGAAGCTTTGCCCTTCATATGGGCGAAGCGGCAGGAAAATGCAATGGGCGAGTTGCCGCAGGGCGCACCGCATGCCCTCGCCGCTCTCTCCCAGCCATAAAAGCAACTGATGAGTGCTATTTGCTACTCATACCTGAAAAATTCCTCTATAGTCCCGGACACCCCATCGATTGTTCCATGTACCCATTCATTGAAGAAGCTAAAGGAGCATCGATCATGCCTCAAAGACCAACAGCCCCACACCCACGGGACTTTGAAAACCGGGAATCCTTCAGCCGTATCGACATGTTCGAACTGGCAACAGTGGAATTTCCCGACAGATTGAACATTGTTTCGGAAGGCGACAGCTGGTTCGACTATCCGCGCAAGGTTTTCCCCAACAAACCGGCCAATATCATTGATCATATCGAAGACCGGATTCACAGGAAGGCCAACTTGCTGAGACTGGAATCGAACGGCGACGAAATTACCCAGATGATGTCGGACGATCAGCGCCACAACCTCACGGAACTTCTGGCCGATTGTGCCACAAGGCAGCGCCCCATCGACGCACTACTGTTCTCAGGCGGCGGCAACGATATCGTCGGCACCTATGATATGGAACGGTTCCTGGTCCCATATGAAACCGGCATGACAGCCCATGCCTGCATCAACTGGGAGGCCTTCAATATCAAGCTCAAGCAAATCAAATATGCCTGGCTTGAGCTGATCAACATCCGGGACCAATATTCCCCGACGACGAAAATCTTCACACACACTTATGACCTGCCCTATATGACCGGCATTGGGGCACGTTTCTACGGTATCGAATGGTCCAAAGCATGGATTGGCCCTGCAATGAACACGCGCGGCATCGCTCCAGACAATTACAGCGTTACGCCAAACGTTCGCTTCCGCCGCGATATCGTGCAGGAATTGTTCAACAGCCTGGCCGTTGTTCTGACGGATATTGAAGCGTCGGCTACGAACTTCTATGTCACGCAGACGCTGGGCACACTGACCAGCCCCGACCAGTGGCTGAACGAAATTCACCCCACGGCTGACGGGTTCGGGCTGATAGCGGAAAAATTCTATGCCTCAATGCGGGCTGAAATGCCGGGCCTGCCTGACTGGTAACACCGCCTACTGACGGCAAACAAACAAGGCCTTGCTGCCGCTGGCGGCGGGGCCTTGTTCACAATCCGGTCTGCAGCCTTGACACACGCGCACCGAGCGGGATGATGGCGCAAAGCTTTCAAGGGATGAATTTATGTCACTCATCGCCAACGTCGCGACCCTCACCTACCCGAAGATCAGCGAATTCGCGCTCGGCCCCGTTGATGTGGGAGGCTTCGCGCTGGGCATCCGCTGGTACAGCCTGGCCTATATCGCG
>JBNKYQ010000125.1:0-8652 GCA_050300975.1 Kordiimonas sp. | reverse complement strand
GACCGCATCGGATGCTGGGCCGCGTTCCAGTGGTTGAATTCTCCCACCACACTGACGTTGGCTGCAGACGGCGCCCAAACGGCGAAATGGGTGCCTGCGACGCCTTCATGTGTCATCACATGAGCGCCCAAGCACTCATACGCACGCTCGTGGCTGCCTTCAGAGAGCAGGTGCAGGTTGAAGTCATCCAGCACCGGGCCGAAGCAGTACGGGTCCAGATAGTCCCAGCTATGCTCGCCCTGCCAGGCTTTCAAGCGGTAGCCGCCTTTTGCCTTCGAGGCCGCAAGCGTGCCCTCAAACAGGCCGTGGTTGCCGACCTTCTCCAGCGTAGCTATGGGCGCCTTTCCCTTCAGCGTAAACACCTCGACACGCTCAGCCCCCGGGGCCATTGTCCGGATCACTGTTGTCTTGCCAAAGGGGTGGCGGCCCAGGCAGGCGAACGGGTCCGCGTGACGACCCGCTTCAAGCGCGCCAACTTCATCGGGCCCCAAAGTGCCGTTACCATGTGAACTCATACTGTCCCCTCGCACGCTAGAGTGCTTTCCAGATATCTTTGGCATAGCCCCGGATCGTCCGGTCAGCCGAGAACCAGCCCATGTTGGCCGTGTTCAGGACCGCCATGCGCTGCCAGGTCTCCTGGTCCTTAAACACGCTGTCGATCTTGCGCTGCATGTCCCAGTAGGCCTGGAAGTCCGGCGTCACCTGAAAATAGTCGTGCGCGAGGACATTGTCGACAATGCCTTTGAAACGTTCGGTATCGCCACCTGAATAGAAGCCGCTTGAAATCTGCGTCACCACTTCCTGCAGGCGCGGGGTTTCAGCAACCGTTACCCACGGCTGGCACCCACCCTGTTGGCGGCAAGCCACCTCGTCCGCCTCAAGCCCGAAGATGAAGATATTGTCGTCGCCGACATGCTCTTTGATCTCCACATTCGCCCCATCAAGCGTGCCGATGGTCAGCGCGCCATTGAGGGCAAATTTCATATTGCCGGTGCCCGATGCCTCAAAGCCCGCAGTCGAAATCTGTTCAGAAAGATCAGCCCCCGGGATCAGGATTTCCGCCGCCGACACATTATAGTTCGGCAGGAACACAAGCTTCAGCAAGCCGTCCACGTCAGGGTCGTTGTTGATCACCTTGGCGGCATCGTTGATAAGCTTGATGATCAGCTTGGCCAGCGTGTAGCTTGGCGCCGCCTTGCCCGCGAAGACCTTCACCCGCGGCTGCCACCCCGCCTTCGGGTCAGCCTTCATGGCGTTGTAGAGCGCCATCGTTTCAAGGGCGTTCATCAGTTGGCGCTTATATTCATGGATGCGCTTGATCTGGATATCAAAAAGCGCCGTGGGGTCAACCTTAATACCCACTTCGCTTTCGATGTGTGCGGCCAGGCGCTTCTTGTTCTCAAGCTTTACGGCTGCAAACTTTGCCCGAAATTTCTTGTCGTCCGCATAGGGCACCAGTTCAGAGATATGGGTCAGATCACCGACCCAGTCTTCGCCGATCGTGTCTGTGATCAGTTCGGCTAGGCCCGGGTTACACTCCTTCAGCCAGCGGCGCGGCGTGATGCCGTTGGTCTGGTTCAGGATGCGGTCCGGATAGACTTCATGCAGGTCCTTGAAAACAGTCTGCTTCATCAGTTCGGTATGCAGCGCGGACACGCCGTTGACGCGTTTAGCACCAATGAAAGCCAGGTTGCCCATGCGCACCCAGCCGCCATGGTGTGGGTCAATCGCCTGCATCGGCGCCGGATCCTTGCCTTCAAATTTGGCGCGGATCTCACTGGCGAACAGATTGTCGATCTCGCGGATGATCTGCAGATGGCGCGGCAGGCAGCGCTCGATCAGCTCCAGCGGCCATTTCTCAAGCGCTTCCGGCAGCAGCGTATGGTTGGTGTAGTTCAGGCAGCCGCGCGCAATTTCGAATGACTGCACGAATTCCATGTCGTGTTCATCCACCAACAGGCGCACCAATTCGGGCACCGCAATGGCTGGGTGGGTATCATTAAGCTGGATCGCAACATGCTCGGGCAGTGCTGTCAGATCCTTGTTACCCAACAGGAAGCGGTGCAGCAGGTCCTGCAAGCTGGCGGAGGTGAAGAAGACTTCCTGCTTCAGCCGAAGCTCGCGCCCTTCCGCCGTGTGGTCACCTGGGTAAAGTACCTTGGTGATCGATTCCGCAAGCACCTGCTGGCGCGATGCGGCCATAAACTCACCCTGGTTGAACTGGTGCAGGTTCAGCGTTTCCGCAGACCGGGCCGACCACAGCCGCAGTGTGTTCACATGCTTGCCCTGCCACCCGGCGATAGGTGTGTCAAAAGCGCCCGCCAGGATGCGTTCGCTCGGGGTCCAGACCATCTTGCCCTGGCCGTCCTGCTGGACCGAGCCGCCAAAGCTGATCGGATAGGAAACCTCCGGCCGGTGGAATTCCCAGTTGTTACCGAAGATCAGCCAGTCTTCTGGCTCCTCCAACTGCCAGCCGTCCTGGAAGCTCTGGCGAAAAATACCGTGCTCATACCGGATGCCATATCCCATGCCGGCCACACCGACTGTAGCCATCGAATCAAGGAAACAGGCCGCCAGGCGACCAAGCCCGCCGTTCCCCAGCGCAGGGTCCGGCTCGGCTTCAAGAATTTCCTGAAGATCGAACCCCTGCTCGTTGAAGAAGCTCTTGGCCTCGCTGGTGAGCCCCATATTCGAAATCGCGTCCTCCAGAAGGCGACCGATCATGAATTCCATCGACAGGTAGTAAACCCGCTTGGCCTTTTCCTTGTATATTCGCCGCGTGGTGTCCATCCAGCCGTCGACCATGCGGTCACGAACGGCCAATGAGAGCGCCGCGCACCAGTCGCGCCTGACGGCGTGGGATGCGTCCTTGCCAACGGAATACACGAGGTGTCTCAGGACAGCCTCACCGAGCGGTACATTTTTGGGATCTAGAGCTTCGGGCAATTTCTCAAGCTTTGCGTCTGTCATAATAGTTTAGCCTTGCTGGGGTAATCGGTCATGGCGGTCGGGGGCTTCGTTGCCAGCGACGGAAGTCTATAAGAAAGAAAACCGAATATGTTGCAGATTGGTTATTTGCCTATGAAAATTTCATATGTGGCAAAGGCCGCACAATTCGATATTTCTTAGCGTGTTTCTGTTGCACGCTTTGAACTATTTATGCAATGATAGCGCTGTCATTGCAATATTATTTGCCAGAATGTAGATTTTTGCCTGGATTTTTATAGGGAGGCAACCTTGACCCCACCACTCGCATCCAAACCATACTCCCGTCATGCCATGGCATATGTGCTGGCGGGCGGGCGTGGCAGCCGGTTGAAAGAGCTTACTGACAAACGCGCCAAGCCAGCGGTGTATTTTGGCGGTAAAAGCCGGATCATCGATTTCGCGCTGTCGAATGCGATGAATTCGGGCATCCGGCGGATCGGGGTTGCAACCCAATACAAGGCACACAGCCTGATCAGGCACCTGCAGCGCGGCTGGAACTTCTACCGGGCGGAGCGGAACGAAAGCTTTGATATCCTGCCCGCTTCCCAACGCGTGTCCGAAACGCAGTGGTATGAAGGCACGGCAGATGCCGTCTACCAGAACATCGATATCATCGAATCATACGCCCCCAAATTCATGGTGATCCTGGCGGGTGACCATGTCTACAAGATGGACTATGAAATCATGCTCGAGGAGCATGTGAACTCTGGCGCGGATGTCACCATCGGCTGCCTTGAGGTGACGCCCGAGGAAGCCAAAGGCTTCGGCGTGATGCATGTGGACGAAGGCGATTTCATCACCGACTTTCTTGAGAAGCCAGCGAACCCACCCACCATTCCGGGCAAGCCGCACGCGTGCCTGGCCTCCATGGGCATCTATGTGTTCGAGACCAAATTCCTGTTCGACCTGCTAAGGCGCGATGCGGCAGACCCGAAGAGCAGCCGAGATTTCGGCAAAGATATCATCCCTTACATCGTGGAGAACGGTAAAGCCTTCGCCCACCGCTTCACCAAATCCTGCGTGCGCGCGGTACCCGGCGGCGAGGCCTACTGGCGCGACGTGGGAACGGTGGACAGCTACTGGGAAGCGAACCTTGATCTTGCGACCATTGAACCGGGCCTGAACCTCTATGACCGCGAGTGGCCAATCTGGACCTATGCGGAGATCACACCACCCGCGAAATTCATTCACGATCAGGACGGCAGGCGCGGCTCAGGCGTGAACTCGCTTGTCGCCGGGGGCTGTATTGTCTCAGGCAGTCGGATTGACCGGTCGCTCTTGTTCACGGGCGTGCATGCACACTCCTACAGCCGCCTTAAAAGCACCGTGGCCCTGCCGTATGTGACCATCAACCGGGGCGCGCGCATCAAGAACGCCGTGATCGACCGGGGGGTTACCATCCCCAAAGGCTTGATTGTTGGCGAGGATCCGGAAGAGGATGCACGCCGCTTCCGCCGCACCGACAAAGGCGTGTGCCTGATCACCCAGGCCATGATTGACAAGCTGGAGACAAAGTAATGCCCAAGGCCAGCGCGCGGCGTGTGCTGTTCGTCGCGTCGGAATGCTTTCCGCTTCTGAAGACCGGGGGGCTGGCGGATGTCGTCGGCGCCCTACCCCTTGAGCTTGCCAAATCCGGCGCCGATGTCCGCGTCCTGCTGCCCGCTTTCCCCAAGGTAAAGGCCGCAGCCAAAAAGACGAAAAAGCTGGTGGATATCCCTGACCTGTTTGGCGGGCCTGCCACGCTCCACAGCGCTGTGGCGTCAACAGGGCTGAAGCTGTTCCTCTTGGACGCGCCGCATCTCTTTGACATTGAAGGCAATCCATACCTGGATGACAAAGGCAAGGACCGGGCGGACAATCATGTCCGCTACGCCGCCCTCTCGTTCGCGGCAGCGGAACTGGCGGTGGGGCGCCTCACTGATTGGAAGGCCGATATAGTCCATGCCCATGACTGGCAGGCTGGGCTGACGGCAGCCTATCTGTCGCTCCATGATGGCCCACAGCCAAAGACCGTTTTCACCATCCATAACCTGGCGTTCCAGGGCCTCTTTGACAAAAGCCACCTTGGCAAGCTGAAGCTGCCCAGAAGCCTGTTTCACCAGAACGGGCTGGAGTATTGGGACCAGATCGGCTTCCTGAAGGCGGGCATTGTCTATAGCAACCATGTCACTACCGTAAGCCCGTCATACGCTGCGGAAATCGCAACGGAAGACAAAGGCATGGGGCTGGGTGGGCTCCTGAAAAGCCTGGGGCCGCGCCTGTCGGGCATCGTGAACGGCATCGACACGGATATCTGGAACCCCGAGACGGATGACGCCCTCCCCGCCCCCTATAGTCGGCAGAAAATAGCCGGTAAGGCAAAATGCAAGAAGGCGCTGCAGGCCGAATTCAGCCTGAACGTGGACGCCAAGGCGCCGCTTTTCTGTGTGGTCAGCCGCCTGACCGATCAGAAAGGCCTCGACTTACTCTTGGACGCCGTGCCGCATATTGCCGGAAACGGTGCGCAGCTGGCGGTCTTAGGCTCCGGTGACAAAGACCTTGAATCCGGCTTCACGAAAGCCGCGAAGGACTACCCCGGGCTTGTGGGCACCACCATCGGCTATGATGAGGCGCTGTCTCACCGCCTTCAGGCGGGGGCTGATGTGATTTTTGTGCCGTCGCGGTTTGAGCCCTGTGGCCTGACCCAACTGTGCGCCATGCGCTATGGCACACTGCCGCTGGTGGCGCGTGTGGGGGGCCTCGCGGATACCGTAATCGACGCCAATCTGGCCGCTCTGCAATCGGGCGCCGGCACCGGTTTCCAGTTCAGCCCCGTGACGCAGGACGCACTGCGTGCGGCTTTCGACCGGGCGCTGGTGGCGTACGGCAGCAAGCCTGCCTGGCGCAAGCTGGTGCGGAACGCCATGGGCTATGATGTCAGCTGGCAGGCGCCTGCTGCGGCCTATACCGCCGTCTATGATGCGCTTCTTGAAGACTGAGGGGTGAGTGATGGAAAACGGGGCTGCGATCCAGCCGGGACGGCCTGATCCCCTTGGTGCGACACCCCTTGAGGGTGGCACCAACTTTTCCCTGTTTTCCGAAAACGCCACTGCAGTTGACCTGTGCCTTTTCACGCCGGATGGCAAGCAGGAAGTCGCCCGCCACCGCCTTCCCGAACGCACCGGCGACGTCTGGCACGGCTTTGTGCCTGGCATCGCGGACGGTCAGCTATATGGTTACCGCGTGCACGGCCCCTACGCGCCGCGTGAAGGCCACCGTTTCAACGCCAACAAACTGCTGATCGATCCGTATGCCAAACAGTTGTTTGGCACCTATGGGGACGGGCGAGCCCTGCTGGGTTTTGACCCCGCGCACAAGAAGAAAGACCTCACTTTCTGTGATATCGATAGCGCCCCCCATATGCCTAAATGTGTTGTGGGGGTGCCAAGTTTCCGCTGGGGGAAAGACCAGCCCCCCAACACGTCCATGGCGGACACTGTGATCTATGAGGCCCACGTCAAGGGCCAGACACGCCTGCACATGGGCGTCCCCGCCAAGGCGCGCGGCACGTTCGAGGGGCTCGCAGCACCCAAGATGCTCGATCACCTGACCAAGCTGGGCATCACGGCAGTTGAGCTTCTGCCCGTGCAAAGTTTCTTCCCGGAGCCACGTTTGACCGACATGGGGCTGACCAACTATTGGGGCTATAACCCGATCAATTACTTCGCGCCTGAACCCGCCTACATGGGGCCCGCGGGGAATGCGTCATTCCAGAAGATGGTGCGGGCGCTGCATGGTGCCGGGATCGAGGTGATCATCGATGTGGTTTATAACCACACGGCGGAAAGCTGGGAACTGGGGCCAACCCTGTCCTACCGCGGCATCGATAATGCGAGCTACTACCGGCTGCAGGCGGACGACCCGCGCTATTATGTGAATGATACCGGCTGCGGCAACAGCCTGCGCACAGACCACCCTATGGTGCTCAAAATGGTGATGGACAGCCTGCGCTACTGGGTTACAGAAATGCATGTGGACGGCTTCCGTTTCGACCTTGCCCCCACCATGGCGCGAACAACGAGTGGCTTCAGCGCGGATGCGCCGCTTCTGGCGGCGATAGTGCAGGACCCGGTGCTTGCGGGCGTGAAGCTAATCATGGAACCCTGGGACGTGGGCCCCGGCGGCTACCAGCTCGGGAGCTTCCATGCGGGCATGGCCGAATGGAACGACCGCTACCGCGATCAGATGCGCAGCTATTGGCGCGGCGAACCGGACACGAAAGCAGACCTGGCGGGTGGACTGCTGGGCTCCGCCGACATATTCGACGCACATCACCGCGCGCCGCAGGACAGCCTGAATTTCATCACAAGCCATGATGGCTTCAACCTCACGGACCTTGTTAGCTACAGCCACAAGCACAATGAAGCCAACGGCGAACAGAATCGCGACGGCCACAGCCACAATATCAGCGACAATTGCGGGATAGAGGGCCCGACCGGTGATCCAGCCGTGCTGGCCCGGCGTGATCGCCGCAAGCGCAACCTGCTGGCCACCCTTATGGTGTCCCAGGGCACCCCGATGCTGCTTGCGGGTGACGAGATCGGCCACAGCCAGCAAGGCAACAACAATGCCTACTGCCAGGACAATGACGTCACGTGGCTCAATTGGGCGGATGCGGACGCAGGCATGACAGACTATGTTGCAGGCCTTATAGCGCTGAGGAAAGCCAACCCGCTTTTGCGCCAGACGCGCTATTTGCACGACGCGGGTGAAGTGGCATGGCTGGCCGCCACCGGGGCACCGCTTGAAGGGCATGACTGGCACGCGGCAAGCAGTACCTTCGGCTGCCTGCTGAAAGGCGCGGACGAGACGCTGCTGATCCTGATGAATGCTGACACGAATGACGTGGATTTCGAAATCCCCGCCAGGGGTTGGACATCGGTTCTGGACACCGCCAGCAGCGCACCCTTCACTGCTGCCAAGGTTGAAGACACCAATCTGTGCCTTAGGGGCGAGAGTATCCGCATATTGAAAGGCCAACGCCATGCTTGATGGCGAACTGATGCACCGGCTTTGCCAGGCGTATGGCGTACAGGAAGGTTTCCATGACCTGAGCGGCCATTTCCATCAGGCGTCGGCAGAAACCAAGAACATGATCCTGGCCAATTTCGGCGTCCCGATCGAGAGTGAAAAGCAAGCCTGGCAGCACCTTTTGGACCGCGAGGCAGACCAGCGCCGCCCGCTGCCGCATACGGTTGTGATCCGCTACGCCCATGAAGGCATGACCGTATGGCCTGCCCGCGCGGACGACCATATGATCCCCTGGCGGTTGATCATGGAAGACGGCAATTTCATGGAAGGCGAAGCATACGCCAATAACGGCATTGAGATACCGACCAATACGCCCTTGGGCTATCACCGGCTTGAACTGTGGCCGGACAGCGATGGCGCACAGGAAAGCCACCTCATCATCGTACCAATCTCCGCTCGCCGGGTCGATGAAAGCACCAAACGCTGGGGCCTGACCGTGCCGCTATATGGCCTGAGGTCCAGCCGAAACTGGGGCGTTGGCGACTTTGAAGACCTCGCGAGCCTCGCCGCGCTCGCGGGCGAACAGGGCGCGGCCTTCATCGGCATCAACCCGGTGCATGCCTTGTTCCCCAAGGCGCCCGGCATGTATAGCCC